>JBKDJY010000145.1:0-10813 GCA_046345275.1 Bacteroidota bacterium | reverse complement strand
GTGTTTTGTACCGGTTTAGTTTCATCTTTAATGTATTAATTTACACTACAAATATAATATTAACTATTTGATAATCAAATAGTTAATAAGTTAATTTATTAACAAGTTTATCAACAGTTTGATTTATAGAACTCCCCTTTAGTAAAAAAACAATCCGTCATTTATTAGAAAAGCATGGGTATCAAATCGAAACTATAAAATCTTCTTTTGAAATAAAGTTATTTATTATGTACACGATTTTACCCTTCATTAAAAAATTTAAAAAAAATAAATCAAGCGAAAAAACTGAAATTAAGTCATCTGAAAGACAAGCTTATTTTAATACCTTTACTCAGAAACCAATGTGGAAATTGAAATTATTTATAAAAATTCATAACATCATTTATAACACTTTGTCTGCCCTAAACATTGGCGAAGAAATGATTGTTGTTGCCAGAAAAAAGTGATTATTTCAATAATTGAAACATGATTTCATCTTCAAATTCAGTTTGAGAAATTTTAGTCCACTGTTTTTTATTTCCAATTTTTGTAAAACCACATTTTTCAAATAAAGCGATACTTGACAAATTATGAGCTCCAATGTTGCAATACAACTGAATGACTTGTAAAGTATTAAAAACATAATCCTTTGTCAATTCAATAGATTCATTGGCATAGCCATTTTTGCGAAAGTTTTCAAAAATTAAAATCCCAATTCCAATTCGTTGGTGAAATGGTTCAAATTCAAATAAATCAATGGTTCCAATTGGTGTATTATTTTTATTTAAACAAATCATTAAACGCAACTGCTTCGTCGTGTAAATATCCTGATGCACATTTTCTAAATATTGTGATAATACATCTTTGCTAATAGGCGTAATGGTATTACTAATATGCCAAACAGATTTATTATTTTCGATGTGATAGAGCAACTCAACATCTGCTTTTTCTAAAGCTCTTAAATAAATATGTTTTGATTTAATAAACACTTATTGAAGAAATATGATTCAATTCATTTAAAATAATTGCTTGTAAATCATGGTAAGAATACAAAGGAAAATAAAACTGATTCAATTCTATTTTATTTTCAACATTTAAACCCAAAGCTATTTCAGTATAATCATTCTGCTTTAAACGCTCTACTAGCTCGAAAAGCAGTTCCTTTTCAATTAATGAAACAGCGTAAAATTCAGATAAATATAATTTTACAGGATTTAAACAACTTGCCTCATTGGGCAGCACTTTGGTGTATTGTTTAATCTGTAACTGAAAAATTTCTTTTTGAAAATCTGAACTAAAAACTGGATGTTTTTTTAATTTGATAAAAACAGCTTCAATTTTTTTTTGCTCTATGAGCTTTATCAAAGCACTTAAGTTAACATTTAATTCATGCCCTTTGATTGTTAAAGAGTTATAATTACCATTAATTACAATTCCCACATGAGGAGGGATTCTGTAAGCATGCAAAATAACAATCCAAGATCCGTCGAATAAATCTTTGACAGACGCTGTATCAGAAATTGAAATTGAATATGACTTATTGACGATCAAAAGATTCAAATATACTTGTTATTCAAGTAAAATGGAGTACAATATCTTCTTCTTTAAAAACAATTTGGTTAGCTAGACAAAATCATTTCTTTAACTGTATAATACTGTTTCATTTTTAAAGTTCTTTCCCTTCGCCAACCACTAGAAACATTGATATTAAATTGCTTTGAAACATCTTTATAATTTTTATTATTTAAAAAAGCACTTACATATTCAAAATCACTTTTTTTCCATGAATCCACATAATCTTCGTAAATAAAAAACAAATTATTTAAGTATAAACTTCTTTTTTCATTATTCGTTGCTATTAAAAATCGACTGTCGGTCTTTTTTATCGATTGAAGTCTTTCGCGCGCATCAATCATGGCTAGCGCTAAATTTTCGTGTGCAGAGTGCCAACTTCTTTTGACTTTGAAAGAATGGTGATAAAGAACTTGTTTTAATTTAAAATCTAAAGCATTTTCAATCAAACATTCTTCAATATCAAAAATTATTTCTAATGCAGCTTGCAAACCACTAATAATTGCTTGAAATTCGAGTTTATCAGTTACCTCAAAGCCAGTAATGAAATGTTTTTTATGAATTTTGTTCATCACAGCAGTAACATTTTTCAAGTCCTTTTCAATTGAACCCATGGCTGATGAACCTAAAGACTTCACCTCAGCCATTAAAATAAAGTGTTCCATGGCATTCGTGTTAATTTAAAAATAAAATATCAAAAATTATTTTTTGCACTATTTATGCAAAAATATAAAATTTATTCAAATTCTCGAGCACGAGACTTGGTTGTATCAAAAAAAACCATATTTTTGTAGCCCAATTTAGAAAATTTAAATATAAAAACGTGGACGCATTAAGTTATAAAACCAAATTTGTCAATAAAGCCACCTCTGAAAAAGACTGGCTTTTAGTTGACGCAGAAAACGAAGTAGTAGGTCGTTTGGCATCTAAAATTGCTTATCTCATACGTGGCAAGCATAAAACAAGTTTTACACCCCATACTGATTCAGGCTCAAACATTGTTGTTATTAATGCTGAAAAAGTACGTTTTACAGGCGCAAAATTACAAGATAAAGAATACGTTCGCTATACTGGCCACCCAGGCGGTCAACGCTTTGCAAGTCCAAAAGAAATACTCGCCAAAAAACCAGAAGAAATTATAAAGCATGCCGTTCATGGCATGTTGCCAAAAGGTCGTTTGGGAAGAGCATTAAACAACAATTTATTTGTTTTCGCAGGATCAGAACACGATCATGCAGCACAACAGCCCAAAAAAGTAGATTTAACAAAAATTATAGCGTAACGAAATGGAAGTAGTAAACACATCAGGTCGCAGAAAATGCTCAGTAGCTCGTGCTTATGTATCAAAAGGTACAGGATTAATCACAATTAATAACAGAGATTATAAAGAATATTTTAAAACTCCAACTTTACAATATTATGTTTTACAATCATTAAACAATGCCAAATCAGTTGGGCAATATGATGTTAAAATTAATGTTAATGGTGGCGGAACAACTGGTCAAGCGCAAGCTGTTCGCTTAGCAATTGCGAAAGCATTGGTAGAAATCAATCCTGAGTTGAAAAAAGATTTACGTGCAGAAGGTTTGGTTACTCGTGATCCAAGAATGGTTGAACGTAAAAAGTTTGGTCAAAAGAAAGCCCGCGCACGTTTCCAATTCAGCAAACGTTAAAATTCAAATTATTATATACCTTACATTTTAAATATGTCAACAAAAACATTCAACGAATTATTAGAATCTGGTGCTCATTTTGGCCATCTAAAAAGAAAATGGAATCCAGCAATGGCTCCTTACATTTATGCTGAAAAAAATGGCATTCACATCATCGACTTAAACAAAACAGTTGCAAAGATTGATGAAGCTTCTGCTGCCATTAAACAAATAGCTCGTTCTGGTAAAAAAATATTGTTTGTAGCTACAAAAAAACAAGCAAAAGATATTGTGGCTGCTAAAGTTAAAGAGGTAGGAATGCCTTATGTTACTGAACGTTGGCCAGGTGGTATGTTGACTAATTTTGCAACGATTCGGAAAGCGGTTAGGAAAATGGGACAGATTGATAAAATGGCTACCGATGGTACATTTGATAATATCTCCAAAAAAGAAAAATTGCAAATCACACGCGAACGCGCAAAATTAGAAATTAACTTGGGTTCAGTTGCAGAATTAACGCGTTTACCTTCAGCCTTGTTCATTGTTGATATTAGCAAGGAGCACATTGCAGTAGCTGAAGCTAAAAGACTTAACATTCCTACATTTGCTATTGTAGATACAAATTCAAATCCCAATTTTGTTGATTATGCAATTCCAGCCAACGATGATTCTTCAAGCTCGGTTGCGTATATCATTGATTTAATATGCAAATCCATCAGTGAAGGTTTAGGCGATCGTAAAATTGATAAAGAAGCTAGTTTGGCTGAAGAAAAAGACGCTAAAACATCTAAAGATGAAGCCGAACAATTAGCTGAAGGAATTATTGTTAAAGGTGTTAAAGCAATTGAAGATGATGGAATAAGAAAAGCATCGCCTCGTAAAAGAACAGTAGCCAAAAAATAATTTTATAAAAAGTAAATATTGAAAGGCCATTCTTGATACAGGAAGGGCTTTTTTTTTAAAATAAACTAATAATTTAAAAACAATAAATATGGCAATTACAGCACAAGAAGTAAACAAATTACGCCAACAAACCGGTGCAGGTATGATGGATTGTAAAAAAGCATTAGAAGAAAACAATGGTGATTTTGAACAAGCGGTAGACTACCTTCGTAAAAAAGGCGCGAAGGTTGCTGCAAATAGAGGAGATAGAGAGGCAAAAGAAGGTGTAGTTTTAGCAAAAACATCTTCTGATAACAAAAATGGAATTTTAATTTGGGTTAATTGTGAAACGGATTTTGTTGCAATTAATGTTGATTTTATAGCATTTGCAGAATCTATTGCCTCAATTGCATTAGATAAAAATGCAAAAACAAAAGAAGAAATTTTAACGCTACCCTATAACAATGACATTACAGTAGGAGATAAATTCATGGAACAGTGTGGAAAAATTGGTGAAAAAATCGAAATTGGTTATTTTGAATCTATTTCTGCTGAAAAAGTTTCGGCCTACATTCATCCAGGTAATCGAGTTTCTGTCATTGTGGGCTTTAATAAAGAAGTTAGTGATGAAGTTGGACGTAATGTTGCGATGCAAGCTGCAGCGATGGCTCCAGTGGCTTTAGACAAAGAATCTGTTACTAAAGAAATGTTAGAAAGAGAATTGGAAATAGCTCGTGAAGTGATTCGCGCTGAAGGTAAACCAGAAGATATGGTTGAAAAAATTGCACAAGGTAAAATTGCTAAATTCTATAAAGAATCAACTTTGTTAAATCAAGAATACATTAAAGATAATAAATTGACAGTCGCTCAGTATTTGCAAAGTATTGATAAAGGGTTAACAGCCATCGCATTTAGACGTTACGCTTTATCTTAATATTTTTAATCCCGATTAATTTTAATCGGGATTTTTTTTATAAAATTTTTTTAACCGCTTGTTCAAAGCAAAATGAAGGAATTATGAAATACAAACGAATATTATTAAAATTATCAGGCGAAGCTTTAATGGGGAATAAGGGTTTTGGAATTGATCATGAGCGTTTGTTAGACTATGCCAAAGAAATTAAAATTGCTCATGATTCTGGTTGTCAAATAGCAATAGTTATTGGCGGAGGAAATATTTTTAGAGGGATTCAAGCAGAAAAAGGCGGTATGGATAGAGTGCATGGTGATTATATGGGAATGCTAGCCACCGTTATTAATTCCATGGCTGTTCAATCTGCTTTAGAAGGATTAGGTGTTCAAACAAGATTACAAAGTGCCATTAAAATGGAACAAATATGTGAAGCTTTTATTAGAAGAAAAGCGGTGAGGCATTTAGAAAAAGGGCGGGTGGTAATTTTTGGTGCTGGCACGGGAAACCCTTATTTTACAACTGATACCGCAGCGACATTAAGGGCCATTGAAATTGAAGCGAATGTGATTTTAAAAGGAACAAGAGTTGATGGAATATACTCGTCCGATCCTGAAAAAGATCATACAGCAAAAAAATATGAAACAATTTCCTTTGAGGAAGTTTACGAGAAGGGTTTAGAAGTAATGGATATGACAGCATTTACGCTATGTAAAGAAAATAATTTGCCGCTCATTGTTTTTGATATGAATAAAAAAGGAAATCTTCAAAATCTGATTAAAGGTGAAAAAGTCGGAACCTTAGTTATCGTATAAATTTTGTTCGTTCATCTCAAATTATAAATACAGATAAGTTTTAGT
The DNA here is from genome assembly GCA_046345275.1 of Bacteroidota bacterium. Lineage (GTDB taxonomy): Bacteria > Bacteroidota > Bacteroidia > B-17B0 > Aurantibacillaceae > UBA4416. The sequence goes on along the minus strand of JBKDJY010000145.1, from coordinate 4,958 downwards.
ACATTTAAATATGGAAAAAGTTAAAATATTAGATTCTAAACAAATTGACCAAAAATTAAATCGAATGGCATATCAAGTTTATGAAACTAATTTTAAGGAGAAAGAATTATTCATTTTTGGTATTGATGGGAATGGGTATAAGGTTGCTGAACGAATCGCTCGCATTTTAGAGTCTATTACAAGCATCAAAATACATATTGGTAAAATTAAGTTAAATAAACAAATGCCTTGGTTATCAAATCCTACAATGGATTTTACAGAAAAGGATTTTGAAAATAAATCCATTCTCCTTGTAGATGATGTTTTAAATAGTGGCAAAGCTTTAATGTATGCTGTAAAATTATTTTTGAACAAGCCTGTTAAAAAACTAAATACTTTAATATTAGTCGACAGGAGTCATACCCGTTTTCCAGTAAAAGCAGATTTTGTAGGCTTATCATTATCAACAACTTTGCAAGAAAGAATTGATACCGATTTTTCTAAAAAAGGAAAAGAGGCCGTCTATCTTGTTTAGCTAAGAAATTTCGGAATGTAATTTTTTAAGTATTTGAAAAAGTTCTGAAGCCCTTTGAGTACCTATTCTGTAAGCAAATCCTGAATTGTCTTTTAATTCAACAAATTCATTTCCATTTGTAAAAAATTTTATTAAGCCACGGCTGTGCAAATTGTAAACTGCTCTTCTGAAGATATGCTTTTTATATTTGCTTTTTCTAATGTTTGTAATTGAATCCAAATTTATTTTAACCCTTCTAGCGGTCCAAAACCCATCGATGATCATATATTTAGCATACACTTTGATATGAGTATGCAAAACAAATGAGAGCATGATGGAAAATATTAAAATCATCATGCCTAGTAAAAAAAATATTTTTCCTGAATGAGGGTAATCAATGGCAGGGTAATATCCTATTTTAAATAGAGCAACTTTTGTAGGCATGGGGTTCTCGCTCCAATAGTATCCAACAAAACAAAACAATGTAGCCATGCTTCGCCAAATGGTACTAAGCCTATTTTGACCCATATACTGTTTTTCCTCAAAAAAAATATCTTCGTTTTGCATTTTGATTATGGTTTTTGAAAATTAATGAATAATTCTCTTCCCATTCTCGGCTTTACCGAATTATAGCAAGATTCGAATACATTGACCTTAAATAGTGGATTGAAATAGGATAGGTATTCTTCTTTATTTCCTCCAAATGGCGGTTCATTACCATTGAAAAAATCATTAAATAAAACGCCAACTAACTTCCCATTTGGTTTTAATAAGTTAAATATTTTCTCCGCATATCCCTTCCTAAGCAAAGGATCTAAAGCACAAAAAAAAGTTTGTTCAATAATGAGATCATACTGACCAATATGATCGAAAAAATTTTGGCAAATAACTTGATTAGAATTTATTTTGGGATTTCGAAATTTAAATTGATTGAGTGGCTCATCGGCAAAATCTAAAATACAAACATTTATAAATCCTGAATTAATAAGATATTCAGCTTCATATGCATTTCCAGCTCCAGGAATTAAAATAGAAATCGACTTATTTGTCAGTTGATCAAAATAATTTTTTAAAGGAGGTGACACACTTCCTAAATCCCAAGAAAATTTGTTTTCTAAATATCTATTATTCCAGTAAGCTTTATCAAAACTCATTTTATATGACTAATTTTGAGGTCTGCTAAAATTAAATATAATATGCTTAAATTTAAGAATTAAAAAAACTGATTGCTTAAAAATCCATTCATAGCTTTTTTAAAATTAATTAGGATTGAAAATCTAATTATCATTAGTCTTACCCAGTATTGCGTACAGTATTTTGTCTTACAAGATGTTTTATCATTCACGAAATTTACACCCTTTTTATTTACCATTTCTTTATTAAGCACTTTATTAATTGCATCGGCAGGATACATTATTAATGATTATTTTGATGTAAAAACGGATCAGATTAACAGGCCAGAAACAGTTGTTTTAGATGTAGTTATTAAGCGACGTGTTGCGATGTTATTACACATTGTTTTTAATATGATTGGCTTATTTTTGGGCTTATATTTAGCTTTAAAATGTCACAAAATAATACTTGTATTTTTTCAAATTTTCAGTATTATTTTGTTATGGTTTTATTCTACTCACTTTAAAAAACAATTACTGGTTGGCAACCTAGTTGTTTCATTTCTCACAGCTACAATTCCTTTATTGCCATTTATCTATGATTTTTATTTCGCTATCGAATCAAGCCCATTGTCTACTGATCTTGCAGGGCTTACAATTAAATCTTCCATTTATATTGTTTTTGGATACAGTCTATTTGCATTTTTAACTTCTTATGTTAGAGAAGTTATTAAGGATATGGAAGATTTTAAAGGAGACGTTCAAACTGGATGTAAAACAATGCCTATTGTATGGGGCATGTTAACAAGTAAAGTAGTTGTGTTTTTTGTAATTGTTCTCATTATTATTTTTTTACTTATCGCTACCATTCATTACTATAAATACCATGATTTGATAAAAATTTATTATATCATCACCTTTGCAGTTTTACCTTTGTTAATAGTTATTTTCAAAACAGTGTTTGCAAAGACTAGTAAAGATTTTAAATCGACGAGTTTATTATTAAAATTTGTGATGTTAGCCGGAATTTGTTTTACTGTTTTATTTTATATTTTTTAAGTCCGATATTTTAAACAATAGATGCATCATTTTGATAAAAAAATAAAGGAGTATCCTTACCAAATTATTTTGGGTTCTAACTCTCCGCGCAGAAATGAATTGCTTAAAAGTTTAGGATTTAAATTTTTGAATACGCCCATAAATGCTGATGAATCTTTTCCTCCGCATTTAATTGCCGAAGAAATTCCTTTATACTTAGCAAAGAAAAAAGCAGATGCTTACGAATTGAATTTAAAGGATTCTGAAATTTTAATTACTGCTGATACGATTGTATGGTGTGAAGAAAAAGTTTTTAATAAACCAATAAATTTTATTGAAGGCAAAATAATGCTGGAAACTTTAAGTGGAAAAATGCATGAAGTGTATACAGGTGTTTCTTTAAAAAGCCTTAATAAACAAATCACTTTCTATGATGTAAGCAAAGTGTATTTCAAAAAATTAGAAACATCTGAAATAGAATATTATTTAACCAAATATAGTCCTTATGATAAAGCTGGAGGATATGGGGTACAAGATTGGTTGGGATATATAGGCATTGATAAAATTGAAGGTAGTTTTTATAATGTAATGGGATTACCCGTTAAAAAATTATATGAAGAATTAATTAGGTTTTAAGTATTGATGATGAAGTTTAAATTTATGTCGTTGAGGGTTTTATTAAGTGCCGTGATATTATTCATGGTATTATCAAGTTGTTATATGTTTAAAGGAAAAAATAGGTGCGATTCATGTCCTGATTTTAAGCAGCAAAAAAAAAATCATAAAACAGCCATTAAAAAAGATAAAAGATTAAACCCTGTAAAATATTGATAAAATCAGATCTCTCAAAAAGTTTCATTAGATAGCAAAAACATCTTAAATTCTTAAAGGACTCACTAGGGATTATAATTTTTTAGACTTGTTGCCACTTATTATTTCAAAAAGCAATTCATGCTATGAACCAAGACATTCAAGCTTACAACAATACTCAAACAAGTTCAGAAAAAAAATTTGCAATTCTTTGGCAAAAAGAATAGACGAATTGTTACCTCAGGCAGAAAAAAAAATATGGCATGCCCACCCCGTTTGGTTTTTGGAAGGCAATCCTATAGTTGGTTTTAGTAAATTAAAAAATTGTATTCGACTTCTATTCTGGAGCGGACAATCATTTGGCGAAGAAAAATTAAAACATGAAGGTAGTTTCAAAGCTGCAGAAATACGTTATACATCAATTCATCAAATTGATGCAAATGAATTAAAACGTTGGCTCAAAAAAGCTGAAACAATACAATGGGACTACAATAACTTGATTAAACGAAAAGGTAGATTGGAGCCGCTAAAAGGAATTAAAGCATTAACTAATACCAAGCAAGAATTGCCTTCTGTTTCAAAAAAGTTTAAGACCATAGACGAATATCACCAATCTTTTCCAAAAGAAATTCAAATTATTTTGCAAGTGCTGCGCCAAACAATTAAACAAGCTGCTCCTAAAACAACAGAGATAATCAGCTACAATATGCCTGCATTCAAGCTAAATAAGGTTTTGGTGTATTATGCAGTTTATAAACAACACGTTGGTTTCTATCCCACTGCTTCACCAATTATTTTTTTCAAAAAAGAATTGCTAACATACAAAACATCAAAAGGTGCAATTCAGTTTCCCATCAACAAAGCATTACCTATATCGCTGATAAAGAAAATTGTAAAGTTTCGTCTCTTGCAGGATCTTGAAAAACATGAGGTAAATAAACAAAAATGAAATGAGGACTTAAGGAAAAAATTCTTTAACAATTAATTTGACACAAAAATTTTAGTTAAACAGCATAAATGAATAGAAAAGAAGCTGCTTATCAAAGTGTAAATAGTTTTTTTACTCTTTGAGTTTAATTCCTCGAAGCCCTGCTTCGGCTCTTTTTTTAGTTTTATTCTTTGTACAAATAAATACAGAAGGGTGTTTTTTGTTGTAAATGTTGAGCAAAGATTTAATGTCAATACAGTTTGAAAATATTAAGATGAGCACATAATTCAGAATAAGAGAAAATATTAAGGGGAGTTCTATAAATCAAACTGTTGATAAACTTGTTAACAAATTAACGTATTAACTATTTGATTATCAAATAGTTAATATTATATTTGTAGTGTAAATTAATACATTAAAGATGAAACTAAACCGCTACAAAACACAAGGCAAGAAGACATTATTTGACGAACAAAATTCTTTAGAGCTTTTATCAGAAATTGGAAATCCATTAGAGATGATAAGCAACGTTATAGATTTTGAAATGTTTCGTGAAACATTAGAAAATAAATTACTG
>JBKDJY010000144.1:0-29657 GCA_046345275.1 Bacteroidota bacterium | reverse complement strand
TTTAACTTCATTCGTAAAATGGCACTTAATATTATTCGACAAAAAAATGACAAAAAAAGCTTAAGAAGACGAAGAAAAGAAGCGGCAAGGTCAACGAATTACTTGGCCGATTTATTAACTTTCTGATGCGGTTGCCCTGGGATTACAAGAGCCTAAAAATCGATCCAACAAAAATAATAGGATGAAAATCATGAGTTTAATCAAATTAAATACAATTTGTTTAATCTTTTTTGTTATTAATTAAACAGATTTGTATATTTGTTTAATAATTTTAGCTAATTATTAAACAAAATAGCCATGACAGCAATTGAATTTAACAGCAAATTGATCAACGAAAAGCAATCTTTAAAAAGTTTTGCCATAAGCCTAACCCATAATACTGACGATGCCTTGGATTTATTACAAGACACTTTTGTAAAAGCCATCAGCTATAAAGACAAATTTGAAGATAGCACAAACTTTAGAGCATGGTTATTTACCATCATGAAAAATACGTTTATCAATTCATACCGAAAATCTGTTCGAACCAAACAAATCATGCAAACAAATTCGGACATTGAAATGGCACGGGCATGGAAAAATAATTATCAAGACACCACCGAATCAAGATTAGCAGCAAAAGATATTTATAATAAAATAGAAAAGTTAGAAGACCAATACAAAATTCCTTTTACCAGGTTTTATTGCGGTTACAAATATGAAGAGATTGCATCTGAAATGAAATTGCCCTTAGGAACGATTAAAAGTAGAATATTTTTAGCGCGTAAAATTTTAATGACGGCAATTCAAAAATCAAAAAATTAAAAAAGGTATTTGCAATATTTCAAGATTCATCATTTTCTCAATAAAGCCTCCGATGGGTGTTCTATTATAATTAACTATTTTGGTTACATGATGGCCTTTTTAGTATCTTTAAAAGCTAGATTAGTCCCTCTGTCATATGATTCAATTTGAAAAATTTAAGCTTAAAAATAATTTAACTGTTATTGTACATCAAGATAAAAGTACACCCTTAGCTTGCTTAAACATTATTTTTGATGTAGGAGCAAGGGATGAAGACGAAAATAAAACTGGGTTTGCACATCTATTTGAACATCTTATGTTTGGAGGAAGTGTTAATATTCCAAATTACGACGAGCCATTGCAAATGGTAGGTGGCGAAAATAATGCCTTTACAACAAATGACATTACAAATTATTATTGTACCGTTCCTTCTGATAATTTAGAAACAGCATTTTGGCTTGAAAGTGATCGAATGATGAGCTTAGCTTTTGATGAAAAAAGTTTAGAAGTACAACGCCATGTTGTTATAGAAGAGTTTAAACAGCGCTATTTAAATCAGCCATATGGAGATGTTTGGTTGCTTTTAAGGCCCCTCATTTATCATGTGCACCCTTATAAATGGGCTACAATTGGCAAAGAAATCAAGCACATTGAAGATGCAACTATAGAGGATGTAAAATCTTTTTTTAACGCGCATTATAATCCAAGTAATGCAGTGCTTGTTGTTGCTGGAAATGTAGAATTAGATAATGTGAAAGCATTATGCGAAAAATGGTTTGCGCCAATTGCTGCTGGAGTTAAATTAAAACGCAATTTGCCAAAAGAGCCCGAACAAACAGAGTACAGAAGTTTAACTGTTGAGCGCGACGTTCCTATCAATTCTATTTATAGAGCTTATCGCATGTGTGCTAGAACGGATAAAGAATACCATACAATTGATTTGTTGTCTGATATTTTATCAAGGGGAAATTCTTCTCGCTTGTATAAAAATTTAATAAAAGATAAGCAATTATTTTCTGACTTAAACGCCTATGTGATGGGGGATTTTGATAAAGGATTATTTGTTATTTCAGGAAAAGTAAATGAAGGAGTAAGCATAGAACAAGCGGAAGCTGGTATTGATGCTGAAATTTTAAAAATACAAACATCTTTAGTGAGTACAGAAGAATTGCAAAAATGTAAAAATAAAATTGAATCAACAGTTACTTATAGTGAAGCGGATGTGTTGAACAAAGCAACTAATTTAGCTATTTCAGAAATACTTGGCGATGCCAATTTAATTAATTTGGAAATAGAAAATTATCAAAAAGTAACTGCTGAAGGAATTAAAGAGCAAGCGAATAAAATTTTACAGAAAACCAATTGTAGCACTTTATTTTATTTAAAGAAAAAATAAATGATTCCATTTTCAGAAATAGATTTAAATTCTTCTTTTTCCAAATTACTTGAACTAGAGCAAAAAGAATTTAACTTACATCAGCAAGCAGATTGGCTAGATTATCAACAGCAACGCATACAGTTTTTAAGTCATTATTCCGAAAACACCTCTGTTAAATCTTTAATAGATTACGTGCAAACTAAAATTCCCCGTATTGGTTTGTTTGCAGGTAGTTTCAACCCTTTCCACAAAGGTCATTTCAATGTCTTGCAAAAAGCTGAAGAATTGTTTGATAAAGTAATTGTGGCATTTGGAAAAAACTTAGAAAAAAATGAACGTACTTGGAAAATCCCTAAAACAATTTTAAATCGTCAATTGATCAATTACAATGGTTTATTAACTGATTATGTTGAATCACTACCCTATGAAATTATTATTATAAGAGGCTTAAGAAACTCTACTGATTTTCAGTATGAACAAAATCAATATAGGTATTTACAAGAATTAAAGCCTGGAATTAAAGTGGTAAATATTTTTTGTGATAAAGAATTTGAACACATTAGTTCTTCTGGAATTAGAACACTTGAAAAATATGATAAGCATCAAAAATATTTATTGCCATAAATAAAATTAAGTTATCCTCTTTCCCACTATTACTAAGCCAACCTCTTGATTAATCATATTTGCAATTTTTGGTAAATGTCCCCATTTTTCAAATCCCATTTTATAAAACAATTTCAAACTTTTTTCATTAGTATCAAAAATAAATCCTAACAAGGTTTTTATTTTTAATTGGCTGCATTCACTAAATGCTCTATTTAAACAAGCTTTTCCAACACCTAATCCTCTTGTTGATTCTTCTAAATAAATACTTACTTCAACTGTGCCGTCATATGCTGGTCGTCCATAAAAAGAACTAAAACTCATCCATCCTGCGTATTCTCCATTTAATAATATAATCCAAAGTGGTCTTTTGGTTATGGAATGATTTTTGAACCATTCTAGTTTGCTTTTTACTGTGACTGGTTCTAAATCTGCAGTAATATTGGATGACAGAATCGTTGAATTATAAGTGGAAACTATTTTTTCTAAATCAGATCGCTTGGCCTGTGTCAATAATACTTCCATTTTTAATTTTTATTAAAAAAACAATTTCTTAAAAATTTTCTCAGATGTTTATTAGAAATAATGGGATTCTCTAAAAAGCCCATATGTCCATCATCTTCTAAATACAAAACATGTTTTTGTTTAGCTAGTTCAGATTGTTCTAACAATTGTTGATACGGCAAAACATTATCCAATTTTCCGATCACAAACATGATTGGATATGAAGCAAGACCCAATATCATGTCTCTATTTGGCCTGTCTTTCATTCCTTCTAAAGACGCTATGATTGAGCGTTTAGAAATTTTACTGGCTATTTTTTGAGCAAATTTAATTTCATTTTTTAAATACTTAATATTTTTTGACGCAAACAAATTTTTTACAACCTCTGTTGTATAAATTTCATGGTTGCTTTTTACCAAACGTGCCGATCTTGATCGATCTCGTTTTTTTTCTTCTGTATCGGCATATGCACTGGAATGAAACAAACATAAGCCTTTCAAATTATCCGGAAATAAATCTGCAAAGGCCAGTGCTACATATCCTCCCATGCTATGGCCAATGATTACATATTTTTTTAACCTTAAGCTTTCCAAAACTGCTTTAACGCTTTTGGCCATCAGCTCCATTGTATGAACATAACCAAAACATTCAGAATCGCCATGTCCTGGCAAATCAATTGCTATCACTCGATATGATGTTGATAAATTTAAAATGGTATTTCTCCAAATTTCATGAGAACCTAAAAAGCCATGCAGAAGAACAATTGCGCTTCCTTTCCCGGTATCTGAAAAAACTATTTTTCCTTTTTTAAAATGAATTGTCTTTAGCATTTTTATTTTGTAAAAAAATCTAATTCATTGCTAATGCAACAATCAGTTGAATTGCCAGTAATATTCAACTTTTCTATTTTAATTAAATTGTTTTTTTTAAACAAGATGGGCTGTGTTTGAAGATTTTGATATTGATTAATATTTTTAAAACTTCCAACAACTCGGTTATTAAAAATAACTGTATCAAAATTCCAGTTAGTTCCCAAGACGCATTTTAAATACAAATCTTCAGGAGGAATATTTTTCAGCTTCATATCGCTTTGTGATTGTAAAAAAAATTGATTGAAATATTCATGATCTTTCTTCTTAAATATTGCTACGATTGCATCGTAAGGAGTATCATTTAAAAAATTAATAAAATTAGTTGTTTCGGTGCTAACTCCTTTTCCAAAAAAATCGATGTATGGCTTGTCTCCATTTACAAGAATTTTTTCACTTGATTTGGTTATAAAAGATTTTTCTGTTATAGTTTCAGGGGCTGGAGAAAACATTGATATGATTAATAAAAATAAGCCAATGGCAAGTGGAGTGGCAAACAAAATATATTTATAATCGGAGTATACTTTAACTGGTTCTGCATGTTTTGCGGATTTCTGTTTGAAGTTGTAGTAGTTTTTATAAAATTCCCTTTGTTGTAAATCTTCTGCGGATGGGTTATTAAAATTTTGATTTCTATTACCTCTTTTACTATGCCCAAAATCCTCTTTTTCCTTTGTATTTAAAGCAGTTGAGTTATCATAGATTTTTCGTTTTTGAGAATCAGATAAAACATTATAAGCTAATAAAATATCTTCGAAAATAAATTTTGCATTTTGGACATTTGGATTTTTATCAGGATGGTAAATTTTAGCTAATCTTCTAAATGCAGCTTTTATCTCTGATTGTGAGGCCGTCTTATTTAGTCCCAATACTCTGTAGAAATGAGCCATATTACTAAAATATTAACTGCCAAAAAATCCTTCACTTTAAACTTTCACTAAATAAAAGCAAATTTTTTTAAATAGTTTTCTAAAAACTACTTTATTTTATAGGTGTGAGTAAAGTCATAATAACGCAAAGCATTTATTGGAAAATTTTTTACTTTGCTGCTTATTAACTTATAAGATGACTCATACCATAAAGGAATAATAGGCGCTTCATTGATTAATAATTGCTCAGCTTTGTTAAAATAAAAATAAGCAGTATCTAAATTAATTGAATGTCGCCCTTTAAAATAATATTCATCAAAAAGTTTATTTTGATATCTTGCAGTGTTTGGGAAAGACGGTTTTGAGGGATTATTGGGCACATCTCTACCAACAAAAATACTTAAAAAAGATTCTGGACTTGGATAATCTGCCACCCAACCCGTTTTAAAAATATCTCCTTTACCAATAATTTCTAACTCAAATTTTTTATTTGTAGGCAATAATTCAAAATCTAAATTGATATTTAAATTTTGTTTTAATTGTTTTTGTATTTCTACAGCTACTGAACTATTTCTACTATTTCCACTATTGACTAAAAGTTGAACTTTAGGAAACCCTAAGCCCTCAGGGAATCCAGCTTCCGCTAACAGTTTTTTAGCTTTGATAACATCAAAATCATATCCTTTAATGGTAACAATATTGTAACCCCTAAAGGTATTTGGTGTAATCCCATTGGTAGCAGAAGAAGTAGCTTGACCTTGAAGAATATAATCAACTATTTTTTGTCGGTCGATGGCATAGTTAATGGCCTGTCTAGCTTTCAAGTTGTTGAAGGGTGTTTTTTTAGTATTAAAAGCATAAAACTGAGTAACCATCTCTGGCTCTCTATTCAGAATTTGAGTTGGAGGATTTAATTTAAAATCTGCAATATCTTTTTCCACAATATTTTTCACTTTTAAGGATGGAATGGTGCCAATAAAATCAATGGTACCTTTTTCAAATTCTAACAACCCTTCTTCAATGGAAGGAAATACTTTTATAATTATTGTATCCAAATAAGGCAAAGAAAAGCCAGAACTATCTTTTTTGAAAAAATTTTCATTTTTAGATAAGACTATCTTTTTACTTGTACTTGAAACATCATACTTAAAAGGGCCTGCTCCAATTTTCAAATTAGAACCATAAATTTTATAGGCTATTTCTGAAATAATTGAAGCGGCAGGATTTGCAAGCAAAAGAAGGAAATTAATACTGGGATGATCTAATGTGAAGGAGATTGTAAAGTCATCAATAATTTCAATACCAGAAATTGTATGGGTCGCTTTATTATAAAAATCCGACACTCCAACAAGTCTATCTTTAAGTATGGAAGCAAAATAATAATTATCTTCAGCTTGTGTTGCAAGATGCTCAAAAGTAAATTTCACATCCCTACTTGTCACTTTTGGTCCCTTACCTCCTCTAAAACACTTGTCATCGTGAAAATAGACATTGTTATTGAGATGAAACGTAATTTTTTTTCCGTCGTTTGAAGTATCCCAACTCTTTGCAATTCCTGGAGTCACTTCTAAAGTTTTTGGATTTAAACTTAGCAGTCCTGCATGAATTTGGGTTACAATTAATGCTTCATTTTGTAAAGTGATTGACGTGGGAAAAAAACTTTCAATTTCAGTAAACTGAGACAAAACGAGCGTCCCACCATTTTTATCTGAAGATTTAATATTATTACTTGTTTCATGGTTCTTACAAGAGAACCCAATCATTAAAGCAGCAATAATGGCCAGATTGGTAGAATATTTCATTTTAAAATTGATGATTAGAACAAAATTACGTTCGAATGTAATAAATTTCTTGATAAAAAATGATTTTTTTATGATAAAAAATAAAATCCCCAACTGAAAATAAAGTGTTTTTTATTTTGTTTTTTTGAAATATACTATTAATATTGCATGACTTATGGTTAAAGCTTAAAACTAAAAAACTATGAAACAAATTTATTTTCCTGCTCTTTTATGCTTAATCCTTTCCACTAAGGGGTTTTCTCAAGGAGGTGTTATTATTTTAGAGGGGAATTACCAGGGAAAAAATTTATATGTTCAAAACCCATTTGGAAGTGGTGGCGTTGGTTTTTGTGTAACTGAGGTATTAGTTAATGAAAATATTACGACCGACGAGAGCAATTCAAGTGCATTTGAAATTGATTTTAAATCCCAGAAACTAGAAATTGGAGATAAAGTTGAAGTTAAAATAAAACACAAAGATGATTGTAAGCCTAAGGTTCTAAATCCAGAGGTTTTGAAGCCAAAAAGTACTTTTGAAGTTATATCGATGTCTGTTGACAAAGAAGGAAATTTTAAATGGTCTACAAAATCTGAAACTGGAAAGTTATCATTTGCAGTAGAGCAATTTAGATGGAATAAATGGGTTAAAGCTGGAGAAGTAGACGGTGTGGGAACCCCAAACGCCAATAATTATACTTTTAAAATTGTTCCTCACTCTGGCAAAAACCAAGTGCGTGTTCGTCAAACAGATTATACAGGGCAACCAAGATTATCAAAATCTGTTGAGTTTACATCTGAAGTGCCAGATGTGAGTTTTGCGCCTATTAAAGTAGCAAAAGAAATTAGTTTTGTTACCCAAGAAAAACCAGTAGAAACTCAGTATGAAATTTATGACCAGTACGGTAATATTGTAAGAAGAGGTTTTGGAGCAACCATAGATGTCTCTAACTTTGTTAAAGGCGGCTATTTTTTAAATTATGATAATAAAATGGGAGAATTTATTAAGAAATAAGTTCAAACAATATTTCTAAAAAATCATTTTTTTGCCTCGAAGGTATTCGGGGCGTTTTTATTTTTGAGTGTTGTTGTTTTATTTTAGTTACAAAGCACTTTTTACAATCTTAAGATATTATTATGTATACGATTAAAACAAATAATTCAACCGAATATAAAGTCGATATTAAAACATTAAGTTATCCGCAAATCGAGGGGATAATAAATAATGATTCGTTTAGTGCTGACATCATCAAAGTAAGTGATGGTGTTTTCCATCTTATAAAAAATAACACGTCCTATTTACTTGAAATTGTAAAACACATTCAAGATGAAAAAAAATTAATTGTAAAAATTAATAACTCTTCTCATACCTTGATCATTAAAGATAAGTACGATGAATTATTGGACAACTTAGGTTTAGACACGTTTGCTTCAAAAAAAATAAGCAGCATTAAGGCTCCAATGCCAGGTATGGTTTTTAAAATCTTGGTTAAAGAATTACAGGAAGTTAAAAAAGGCGATCCACTTATTATTTTGGAAGCCATGAAAATGGAAAATGTTTTAAAATCTCCGACTGATGGTATAATAAAAAAAATAAATGTGAATCAGGGAGTGGCAGTGGAAAAAAATCAACTTTTAATTCAATTTTAAATATGAGTAATCGCAGAAACTTTTTTAAAAAAATAGGAGTCATTAGTTTGTCTGGTTTGGCAACTAAGCTAAGTAGTAACAATAGGTTTCAACTTCTTAACGAGATGGTTGGTCAAACAAATAGGTTTACACTTCCAAAACTGGCTTTTGCATATAATGCACTTGAACCTTTTATTGATGAGCAAACCATGATTATACATCATACAAAACATCATCAAGGATATATTGATAAGCTTAATGCCATGCAATCTACTAACATAGATTTTTTGGTAGATGATGTTACAAAATGCCGCCAATTGGTGCCTTTACCAAACGGAAATATCAATCTAAGAAATAATTTAGGAGGACATGTCAATCATACTTTTTTTTGGGAATTATTAAAACCAAATAAAAATGCAGATATTAATTTACCAAAAGGAACTTTAGCAGAAGCCATCAATAAAGATTTTAAATCTTTTGATGAATTTAAAAAGCAATTTTCTGAATCAGCTACAAAACATTTTGGTAGTGGTTGGTGTTGGTTAATTAATCAAAACGGAAAATTAAAAATTACTACAACCCCTAATCAAGATAATCCATTAATGAAAGCAAACCCTTCAGATGAGTTAAAGAATAATATTATACTGGCTTTGGACGTTTGGGAACACGCGTACTACTTGAAATATCAAAACAAACGAGTGGAGTACATCACAAATTGGTGGAATATCGTTAACTGGGAAAAAGCAGAAGAATTATACATCAAAAGCAAATCGTAAATGCATGCGAATCCTTTTTATTAATCTTTTTTTATTAACATCATCTTCATTTTCATCTCAAAATTCGGACAGTTTAATGCTCCGTAAAATTTTTGATTATTATTTAATTCAAAGCAATTGTTATTCCAATTTAGAATTTCTATCAACTAAAATAGAAAGCAGATTAAGCGGTTCCCCAGGAGCAGAGAAAGCAGTGTCTTGGGCAAAAAAGGCACTGTATGAGGCAGGCGCTGATACTGTCTATTTGCAACCTTGCATGGTGCCACACTGGGTTAGAGGAAAAAAAGAAACTTGCACAGTAAATAATATTCAAAATAAAAAAATAAGCTTTAATGTTTGCGCACTAGGCAATTCTATTTCAACCAACCCTGATGGGATAACAGCAAAAGTAATTGAAGTAAAGAGTTTTGAAGAATTAGATTCTTTGGGAGAAAAAAACATAAAAGGAAAAATTGTTTTTTTTAATGTATACTTCGATCACAAACATTTAACAACGGGCACTTGTTATGGCGAAAAAGTAACTTTCCGTTATTCAGGGCCAAGTAAAGCAGCTAAATATGGAGCATTAGCAAGCATCGTCAGGAGTATGAGTTCCATTAATAATGATTTTCCTCATACAGGTGTGATGGGCTATGATACCAGTATTTGTAAAACAAAAATTCCTGCATGCGCAATTAGTTATAGCGGTGCTGATGAATTACTAAAAGAATTAAAGTTAAATAAAGAATTAAAATTAACTCTAAAAATGAGTTGCGTAATGCTTGAAAAAGTATTATCATATAATGTAGTTGGCGAAATAAAAGGTCACACCAAACCAAATGAAATAATTTTGGCAGGAGGTCATTTAGACGCTTGGGATAATGGCCAAGGGGCACATGATGACGGTGCAGGCGTTGTGCAAGGTATAGAAGTTTTGGCAATGTTTAAAAAATTAAACATTGCACCGCATCATACCATTCGAGCAGTTGCTTTTATGAACGAAGAAAATGGATTAGAAGGTGCTAGGGCTTATTTTGAAGACACCAAAAAAAATAATCTAAAACACATTGCAGCTCTTGAAAGTGATGCGGGTGGTTTTTCTCCCAGAGGAATTAGCGTTGACACAACGATGGGAGCATTCAAAAAAACACTTGAATGGAAACAACTTCTAAATCCATATTTTGTTCAATATATTGAAAAAGAAGGAAGTGGTGCAGATGTTTCCCCACTTAGAAAAATTGGAGTCCCTATAATTGGCTTTCAACCTGACGGGCAAAGATATTTTGATTATCATCATACTGCTGATGATACCTTTGATAAAATTAATAAACGTGAGCTGGATCTAAGCGCGGGAGTTATAGGAAGTTTAATCTATTTGATTGATCATAAGGGTTGGTAATTCGTCAAATAAAATAATTTTGAAATTATCTCAAAAAAATCTTAGCTACTTAACAATCTTTATTGTTGTTTGCATTAGTTTATGTTTTACAATAACAATTAAAAATTTAAAATTTAATTATGATTTCGAAGCGTTCTTTCCCAATGAAGACAACGAACTTGAATTATATAATAAACATAGAGACCTCTTTGAATGGGATAATGAATTTGTTCTACTCGGTATAGAAAATAGAAGCGGAATCTTTAAAAAAGATTTTCTTAAAAACATCGACAATCTAACAAATGACTTAAAAAAAATAAAAAATGTTAGTCGGATTGTTTCTCCAACCAATATCAAAAATATTTCATTAAGCGGAATAGTCCCCATAGAAAAAAAATTGATTCATGTTGATGATGCCACACTTTATCAAGATGACAGCACAAAAATTTATAACACACCAGAATTAATTGGATCGATTTTTCCAAACGATGCAAAGTCTATTTCTATTTTCATAAAAACAAAAGAAGGCCTTAATAAAAGAGATTGTGATAGTTTGGCTAAAAGTATTGAAAAAGCTTTTATCAAATATCATTTTGATGAAGTCCATTTTGTAGGCAGAATTGTTGCTCAAGACGTTTATTTAAAAAAAATAGAGAAAGAATTTAAATACTTTTTAAGCATTTCATTTTTTTTAGTGGTATTGTTTTTATGGTTTTCTTTTAAATCAATTTACGGAATCATTGCGCCTATTCTTATTGTGATGATCTCCATTTTTTGGACATTAGGAATCATGTCCGTCTTAGGGCAATCGCTAGACATCATGACGGTTATGTTGCCAACCATGATTTTTATTGCAGGCATGAGCGACGTCGTTCATTTTTTTTCCAAATATTTTGAGGAGCTTTCTAAAGGAACTGAAAAATCTAAAATATTTCCACTCATTTTAAAAGAAGTTGGGTTTCCTACATTTTTGACTCTTATTACCACAGTTGTCGGATTTTTATCATTATTATTTTCAAGCATCATTCCTATCCGTGATTTTGGAATCTTTACATCTGTTGGGATTGTAATTGCCTTTATTTTAACGTACACACTGCTTCCAGCTCTTATGTTTTTATTTACGCCGAAAAAATTTGTTGTTGTTCACAATCATCATAACAAAACTCAAAACATCATGCGCAGTGCATTGTTTTGGATTTTTAGAAATCAAAAAACAATTATTTTAATATCTGCTTCGTTAGTTGTTTTATCAATTATTGGTATTTACAAAATTAAAGTCAATAATATTTTACTTGAAGATTTATCAGATCGTGTAAAAATCAAACAAGATTTTATGTTTTTTGATAAGCATTATAGTGGCGTAAGACCTTTAGAGTTTGCTATTAAAATTAAGAATGAAAATAAAACCATTTGGGATTATGAAATTATGCAACAAATTCATTCCATTGATGAGTTTATTAAAAAAGAATATAAAGCAGGGTTTATATATTCTCCAGCAGTTATTTGCAATGGAATTCATCATTCATTAAATGAAGACAACACAGGCGAATTTTCATTTCCTAAAAAAGAAGATTATCAAGAAATAAGAAATAAATTATTTGCAAATAAAAAAAACAAAGACATTAAACGAGTTATAAGTATTGATGGTAAACATGCTCGCATAAGTGCTAAAATAAGTGATATTGGAAGCATGAAAATAAATGAACATAATAAAAGATTCCAAGAATTTATTAAATCAAACATTAATTCAAACGACATTGATATAAAAATTACAGGTGCAGCACACTTAATAGACAGAAATAATGAATACATGGTAACGAACATGACACAAGGATTTTTATTTTCCATCATTATTATTGCTTTACTAACTTACCTTTTACATAACAGTTGGCGGATGGTATTGGTTTTTATTTTACCCAATTTCATTCCTCTTTTAATTATTGCTGGAATTATGGGCTTTTCTGGCATCGAATTAAAAGCCTCTACTTCATTAGTGTTTAGTATAGCTTTCGGAATTGCTACCGACGATACCATTCATTTTATTTCGAGATTAAAAATAGAATTGAAATATGGGAAATCTTTAATTTATGCTTTTAAACGCACCTATTTTGAAACTGGTCGACCAATTGTGTTAACTACCTTTATTTTAATTGGAGGATTTGTAAGTTTAATGATTAGTGATTTTCAAAGCACTTTTTATTTTGGATTTTTAATTAGTATCACCATTGTTATTGCTGTATTTGCAGACTTTTTTTTGTTACCTGTATTATTATTTTGGATATTTAATCCTAAAAAAAAGAAGTAATTTTTATTTTAATGATGACGCTAAAATTAAAACCAACCTTTCTTCCTTTTTCCACCTAAGCCAATTACTCCAAGTAGACCTCTTGCTACTTCTCTAACAACTGTTTTGCCTACTTGTCTTACCAGTGTATTTTCGCTCAATTTTTCTAAAGTTGATTTTTCTTCGTTTTTCGATTTTTTTTCTGACGTTTCTTTTTCTTCAGATGCCTCGCGCAATTTTTTATTTAAAATTTCAAAAGCACTTTCTTTATCAATCACCTCGTTGTATTTTGAAGCTATTAAACTCGACGCTACTGTTTGCTGAATTTCTTCCTGAGTTAATATTCCTAGTCTGCTCATTGGCGCTCTTAAATGCGTTGCTGCTAAAGGCGTAGGAATTCCTTTATCATTCAATGCGGAAATTAAACATTGTCCAATGCCCAAACTCGTCAGCAATTCCGAAGTTTTATAAAATTCAGAAATTGGATAATTCTCTGCTGTTTTTTTTATAGCCTTTCTGTCTTTCTCAGTAAAAGCTCGTAACGCATGTTGTACCTTTAATCCCAATTGTGATAAAACGGCATCAGGAACATCATGTGGATTTTGAGTACAAAAATAAATACCAACTCCTTTACTTCTAATTAATTTTATAATAGATTCAATTTGATCTAATAAAGCTTGAGAAGCTTCTTTGAAAATTAAATGAGCTTCATCAATAAAAATGCACAATTTGGGTTTTTCAATATCCCCAGCTTCTGGAAATGTTTGGTAAACCTCAGCCAATAAACACAACATAAATGTTGAAAATAGTTTTGGTTTATCTTGGATATCCGCTAATCTTATGATGGATGCAATTCCTCTTCCATATGAGTCAACGCGGGTTAAATCAGAAACTTCAAAAGACCGTTCTCCGAAAAAAGAGTCTGCGCCTTGGGTTTCTAATTCAATGATTCCTCGTAAAATAGTTGAAATAGATGCTGAAGAAACGTTTCCGTAATTTTTTTTAATTTCTTCCTTTCCTTCTTTAGTAATAAAATTTAACAATGCTTTAAAGTCTTTTAAATCAACCAAGGGCAATCTTTTATCATCCGCATATTTAAAAATGATTGCAACAATACCTCCTTGTGTTTCATTTAGATTTAATATTTTTGAAAATAAAACGGGTCCAAATTCACTTATTGTCACTCTTAACTTAGACCCATTTTCTTTTGATAAAGTTAAAAACTCAACATTGGTTCCACTGGGCACATAAGGAACTCCAATAGAAGCATGACGTTCCTCTATTTTAAGATTAGGAATTCCTGGTTTTGCAATCCCACTTAAATCGCCTTTTAAATCCATTAATAAAACAGGGATGCCTTTTGCGCACATATTTTCTGCAATTACTTGCAAGGTTACTGTTTTTCCTGTTCCAGTAGCGCCAGCAATTAAGCCATGTCTGTTTAATGTTTTTAAGGGGATTTTAACTTGTGCTTCTTTTTGAGGGATGCCATCGAGCATTGCTGCACCAATGAAGATAAAATCACCAACTGTATCATATCCTGCATTAATCGTTTGTATAAATTTTTTAATATCAGCCATAACATGAGTTTTAATAAAAATAAAAAAGCTAATTCAATGATGCAATGAAGATTTTAAACAAATTGGTAACATCATTGCTACTGTTAAAAATTTGATGGAATATGATTTAAATAAAAATATTACATTTACTAAAAATGGAAAATAGTCAATCAACCACCATTAAAAAAAGCAGTTGGCCTAAACGCATTACGATAGCGTTTATTTTACTTCTAACGATATTTATTTCTTATGTTTTTATTTGCGGGATAACCTACAGCGAAGGTTCAAGAACAGGGATTGCAATTAAAGTTTCTAAGAAAGGATATCTTTTTAAAACGTATGAAGGAACTTTAAACTTAGGCGGTATATCTTCTGAAAATGGCACCTTATTGCCAATGAAGATTTGGGATTTTTCTATTGCAAAACATGATACGGCTGTATTTAATAAAATCACAAGTACACAAGGTAAAGAGGTAAGGCTATACTACAAAGAAGTTTTAAAGACATTCTTTTGGCAGGGTGACACAAAATATTACATTTACAAAGTTGAGGTTGTAAATTAATTTTTTTCAACTAATTTTTAGCGCTCTTAGATAGATTATCTCGGATACATTTGATTAATTGTAATCATAAAGACTCATAACTGATTACTTCAATCCCAATCATTATAGCAATTTCTATCTGCTTCTTTGCAAACGAACAATCTTGCCAACCTTTAAGCGTTACAATAGTATTACAATTAATCAATAGCGTTAAGGTGTATTTAAAATTATATTGATTTAAGCCTTTTATATTATAAATAGAAAATTGATTGACGGCGTTATATCCTTTATCTTTGAGAGCCTTTTCAACCAAAGAAAAGTTTTTAGATATCTTTAATAAATTTCCTGTAATAGGCCCGCAAATAAATATACTGCCTTGCTTAATCGATTTCTTTTCCATAAGTGATTTGTTTAAATCATTTTTTATACAAATATGTATATATTATGTATAAATAATAAATTTTTTGTACATATTATTTACACTAAATACACATAATTTTGACTATTAGGTTAATAAGAATTATGAGGATGAAATATTCCTATTTCTGAAAATCAAGAAAAAAGAAGACACTTTAGTTATTCATTAAACAACCAAAAAATAATTATACCTCCGAATGAAAAAGAAAATACACAGAGGAAAAGTTTTAAGTGAAGTTGTTTATGCCTCTGGATATCCAATTACCAAGCTTCGATTAGCACTCAATGTTTCAAGATCTACTATTTATAATGACTTTGAAAGAGAATTTATTCCCAATGATGAAATTTTGAAATATGGTAAAGCACTTGGCCATGATTTTAGCAACGAAATTCCCGAATTGGCCGAGTTCACATCAATTAGAGAAAGTAAAGAAGATTATTTAACTCACAAAGATTATAAAGAAAAGTATTTTGAATTACTTGAAAAGCACATTAGCCTTTTACATGAATTGAATTTATTAAAAGGCCAAAAAGAACCCATTCTCTACAAAAAAACAGCAATAAAAAAAAGACCTAAGTAATTAGTTTCGTTATCTTTAAAGCATTTAATTTTCTAAATCCAGCAAAATTGTTACATTTGAATGAATTAGGCTGTTTTATTAAACTAAGAATATGAATAAACCTCAGATAAAAAAAGTTGGCATGGCCTTGCAAGGCGGCGGAGCACATGGAGCCTTTACCTGGGGTGTATTAGACAGGTTACTAGAGGAAGATTCTATTAACGCAGATGCCATGTGTGGAACTAGTGCTGGGGCTGTAAATGCTGTGGCTTGCGCATATGGCTTGCACATTGGTGGACCACAAGCTGCAAAAGAAATTCTTGAAAAACTATGGCGTAAGGTATCTCAAGCTGGTAGCATGTTTCAGCCAAGTAGTTTTGATAAAATATTTGGTGGAGGAGATTTGCATAATTCTCCTGGATACATGATTTTTAATAACATGAGTCAATTTATGTCTCCCTATAATTTTAATCCTTTTAATTTTAATCCACTACGTGATATATTAAATGATTTGATTGACTTTGAAGAGTTGCATTTGTACAATAAAAAAAAATTATTTATTTGTGCAACCAACGTTAAAACAAATAGAGCAAAAATATTTACGAATAAAGACATTACAGTTGATACTGTTTTAGCTTCTGCTTGTTTGCCCTTTTTATTTCAAGCCGTAGAAATTGAAGGAGAATATTATTGGGATGGTGGTTACATGGGGAATCCTCCCATTTTCCCGCTAATCACCAATACTCATGTGCACGATATAGTGCTAGTAAAAATTAATTCTATTATTATCAATTCTGTTCCCACTACGGCGAGAGATATTGCAGATCGTGTGAACGAAATATCATTTAATAGTAGCTTAATTAATGAAATGAAATTAATTCACTATCGCAATGAATTATTAAGAAACGGTGTTTTAAAAACAGATGATAAAACTAATAGAGAAATATTTGTACATACCATTTCTGGGTATGATGCCTTAAGTCAATTGAGTTACAGTAGTAAAATGAATACTTCTTGGGAATTTTTGCTTTCACTGAAACAGAAAGGAAGAAACATTGCTTCAAATTGGTTGCAATCAGAATTTAGCGAAGTGGGAATAAAATCAACATTTGATGTAGAACAACATTTCTTCGATAAATTTTAAAAGTAGTAATGTTGCGATCTTGCAAAAATAACCTGTTCTTCATTTTATTTTTTTGTTATTTTTTTAATACTACTGCGCAAGTTTTTTATCCTACAGACAGTAGTTATATAAGCAGCCTTACGCAATTCAACAAAAATAATTACCAACTGTATCAACATCAAAAAATTGATACAACACTGACTGATTTTCAAAATTATTTTCAACGAAATACGAGCGGAAATTATGGCTTAGCGTCCAATGCATTATTATTAAGTTATCAAACTCAACCTTTAGGTTTTAATTTTTATACTGCGCCTTATCAAAATGATCTGATTCAAAAAAACAATGTGCAGTATTACCAAACCAAAGGCCCACTTGCCAGTTTAACTGGAATTGCGGGAAACAAGCAAGAACAAAATTTTAAATTATTGTTTAGCAATACCATTAAAAAAAAACTCAACATCACTTTAGGATTTAACAGATATGGAAGTCTTGGTTTTTATAAGAAACAACAAAGCTTTACCAATAATATTTATATTTCGAGTAATTACACAAATTCATCAAATAGAATTGGTTATCACGCTTTTTTTCTATTCAATAAAATTAAACATCAAGAGAATGGTGGTCTTAAAACGGATACTGCATTTACAAAGAACCTGTTTATTAATAAAGAATTGTTGGGCATTAATTTAACAGATGCAAAGCGAGAAGTCCGATTTATTACCTACAATTTTAACCCTTGGTTTAGATTAAATAAGACAGAAGATAGTTCAACAGTTTTTTCACATTTTATAAATTATGAATTTGAATACAATCGGAATTATTCTAAGTATAGAGACCTAGCGATTAAAACTGACAAATACTATCAGCATACTTATTTGGATACAGCTTTAACAAATGATTCGAGCAGTTGGCAGAGCATTCATAATGCCATAAGCTACGCAATCAACATAAACCCAATTCATGCAAAATTTTTAATTGGTTTTAAAAATGAATATAATTTAGTTTACCAATTTGTCAATTCTACTTTTCAAAATAACATCGTCAACACAGGCTTATCCATTAACAAAAAAAAATACACTGGGCTTATTAAGGCCGATTATATTGTTAGCGGAAGGAACTCAAATGATTATTTAATCGAAATAAATAATCAATTTTCAAAAAAAATTAAACTAAAAAATAAACCCATTGCGTTTAATATATACATGAATAGTGCTTTAGAAAAGCGGCATGCTGATTATATTTATAATAAATGGATGAGTAATCATTATGAATGGAAAAATAATTTTTTTCCTACAGAAAAATTTCAATCAATTATTGGAATGTCTTCTCTTGATAATGCTTCAGGAATTGGTTTAATTTTTCAAAATATAAAAAATCAAATATTTCTGAATGACTCCATCATTCCCGAGCAAATTTCTTCATCCATACAAAACGTATCATTTTTTATTCATAAAAATTTTTTGTTTTTTCGTCATCTAGGATTGAATGTAAAGTATAATTACCAATACTCTTCTCGTCAAGATATTACCAGCATGCCAAATCATTTGATTAATGGCGCTTTGTTTTATCAGGGTAGTTTGTATAAAAATGCTTTGCAACTTCAAATAGGCTTTAATGCTTCTTATTATAGCGAGTTTATTGGGATGGCCTATTCTCCAGCGTTAAATACATATTATTTGCAAAATAAAAAAACTGTTGGCAACTACCCATATATTGATTTTTTCATAAATGCCAGAATTAAACCTGTTAGATTTTTTATTAAAATTGATCATGTTACACAAGGTTTTTTTGGAAGTAATTATAGCCTTACGCCTTATTATATCCAAAACGATAGAGCCTTTAAATTTGGCATCAATTGGTTGTTTTTTGATTAGGATTAATTGACATAATTTTATTAATTTAGCCTACTTTAAAAAAAATTCTTATGTCAAAAATTCATAATTTTAGCGCAGGTCCAGGCATTTTGCCGATAGACGTACTTAAACAAGCATCTGAAGCCTGTTTAAATTTTGATCATTTAAATTTATCTTTATTAGAAATCTCGCACCGGAGCAAAAATTATGAAGCGGTGATTGACGAATCTCAATCTTTAATCAAAGAATTATTTGAAGTTGGTGATGATTATGATGTGATTTATTTAGGTGGTGGAGCAAGTTTACAATTTGCAATGGTTCCTTATAATTTACTGAGAGATAATGGAACAGCAGCATATGTAAATACTGGCGTGTGGGCAAGTAAAGCCATTAAAGAAGCAAAAATAATTGGGAATACAAATGTCATTGCATCATCTGAAGATAAAAAATTTAGTTACATTCCTAAAGGATACGAAATACCAAATGATGCAGACTATTTACACATTACGTCTAATAACACCATTTATGGAACTCAATTAAAACAATTTCCTAAAAGCCAAATTCCATTGGTATGTGATATGAGTTCAGATATATTTAGTCGAAAAATCAATGCAAAAGATTTTTCTTTAATTTATGCTGGTGCACAAAAAAACATTGGGCCTGCTGGTAGTACAATGGTGATGATAAAAAAAGGCATCTTAGGGAAAACAGGAAGAAAACTTTTATCGATGTTGGATTATCAAGTGCATATTAAAGGTGGTAGTATGTACAATACACCGCCTGTTTTTCCGATATACGTCACGATGCTAACTTTACGCTGGTTAAAACAAAACGGCGGCGTGAATTGGATAGAAAAAATTAACCAACAAAAAGCCGATTTATTGTACGAAGAAATTGATAGAAATACACAATTTGTTGGCACCACGGCTAAAGAAGATAGAAGTAATATGAATGCGTGTTTCCTTCTTAATAACGTTGAACTTGAACCTGAATTTGATAAATTAGTGAAAGAGGCAAACATTAGCGGTATACGTGGGCATAGGGATGTTGGCGGCTATAGGGCTTCTATGTATAATGCATTACCAATAGAAAGCGTAAAAGTTTTAGTAGATGTGATGAAACACTTTGAAACGAAATTTGCTTAAAGTAAAAAATATAAAACAGCGCTCGAAAACATTTTTAAATCGTGAGATTTTTTGTTCTTTAATACCATGACTCATATCGCCATTTTTGCATCAGGAGGAGGAACAAACGCTGAAAATTTATTTAAATATTTTAATAATGATAAGCGTGTAAAAATAAAATTGGTCGTTACCAATAACGATAAAGCTGGCGTGATAGAAAAAGCTGAACGTTATAAAAAAAACGTACAGTTAATTAGTAAATCTGCCCTTACCGAATACACCGATAAAATCATTGAATTTTTAAAAGCTGAAAATATTGATTTGATAGTTTTAGCCGGATTTTTACTAAAGATTCCTGAAGCATTTATTAAAGCATTTCCAAATAAAATTATTAATATTCATCCATCACTATTGCCAAAATATGGCGGCAAAGGCATGTATGGCCATTTTGTTCATCAAGCTGTTATTGCTAATAAAGAACCCAAAAGTGGCATTACCATTCATTTCGTGAACGAAGAATATGACAAAGGAGAAATTCTTTTACAAAAAGAATGTGCCATAAGTTATAATGAAACAGAAGAAACTCTAGCAAAAAAAATTCATGAATTAGAAATGGAATTTTTACCAAAAGCCATTGAAACTTTGTTATAAGTTTATTTTTTTCCTTCTTGCTTCCAGTGATAGTAGCAGTCAATTACCCGATAATAGAGATCGTAGCCTTCAGTGTTAATTATAAAATCATTGGTTAAATAAAAACAATATTTTCTAAATTTTTCAAAATCAATGTGCTCATCTCCAGTTAATTTTCGAAGCGTCTCTCCATTAAATTTTTTACCAACTTCTTCTTGAATAAAAACTTCTTCAAATATTTTAGCCAATTTTCTTTGCTCTTTTCCTTTTTTACTAAATTGCATATACATAGCAGTTATAGGGCTTTGAAGCGTATTGATGGTATTTATTTTTGAACCATTAATAACCCTTTTCATATAATCATTTTCATAAGGTTTTAATTTAAAATCACTCACCACAATTTGATTTAAATTATAACCAACTTCATGCATCACAATTTTACATTCTAAACCGTTGTTATTTAATAATTTTTTTACTGGAATTTTTAAACGCTTATATCCAATAAAAGAGAAAATAATGGAATCGGATAAACTGGCATTGATGGAAAATCTACCATTGCCATCGCTCATTTCTCCATGACCAGTATTGGTATTGATAACATAAGCGTATGGCATTGCAGTTATGCTATCAGAGGATGTAATGAAGCCCTTTACAATAATTTCTTGCGCAAACCATTTATTAAATACGAAGAGAAAGAAAAATACAGCAAGAAAATTATTTTTTTTTATAAAAAACCCCATATTCAAAGATATAGACTTATTGACAATCAGTTAATAATTTAACCTTTTTTATCGCGATATAAATTGTAAATTTATTTTTCAAAGATGGATAATTTTATTGTATCAGCGCGCAAATATCGGCCACAATTATTTAACACAGTTGTCGGGCAGAGCCATATTACCAATACCTTAAAGCAAGCGATCAAAAACGGAAAAGTTGCTCAAGCTTATTTATTTTGTGGACCTCGAGGTGTAGGTAAAACAACCTGTGCTCGAATTTTTGCTAAAACCATCAATTGTACAAATTTAGATACAGATGGAGAGGCTTGTGGAGCCTGCGAATCATGTGTTTCTTTCGATTCAGGAGCTTCATTAAATGTTTATGAATTAGATGCTGCATCAAATAATTCGGTAGACGATATTAGAAATTTAGTTGAACAAGTTAGATTTGCCCCACAATTAGGCGATTATAAAGTATATGTGATTGATGAGGTTCATATGCTTTCGACAGCGGCATTTAATGCTTTTTTAAAAACATTAGAAGAGCCGCCTAAACACGCTAAATTTATTTTAGCAACCACCGAAAAACATAAAATTATTCCTACCATTTTATCTCGCTGTCAAGTATTTAGCTTCAACCGAATAAAGGCCGAAGATATTGCTGAACAGTTAGCTTACATCGCAAAAACAGAAAACATCACTTACGAGCAAGAAGCATTAAACATCATCGCTCAAAAAGCGGACGGTGGTCTACGTGATGCTTGCTCAATCTTTGATCAAATGGTTACTTTTACGGGCAACCATTTAACTTATAAATCTGTTGTAGAAAACTTGCATGTTCTTGATTATGAATATTATTTTAAACTCACGGATGCTGCCTTAAACAACCGAATGGCTGAAATAATGGTCACCTTTGATGAAATTTTAAAGCAAGGATTTGATGGTCATAATTTTATTATCGGTTTCGGAGAACATTTGCGCAATTTATTGGTTAGCAAAGATGAATATACTGTTCAGCTCCTTGAAGTGAGTGATCAATTAAAACAAAGATATGCTAAACAAGCCCAATTGTGCAGCATTCCATTTTTGCTAAATGCATTAAATTACATTAATAAATGTGACGTCAATTACAAATCATCTAAAAACCAGCGATTACAAGTAGAAATGACGCTGCTACAAATTAATGCCCTTAGTGCCGCATCTTCAAATGCGGAAAAAAAAAAGATGAATTCTTAGGTTCAGAAGATTTATCCGAATCAAAAAATACAACTAGTTCTGTTGTAAAAATCAATTCCATTCCTCAAATTCAAACGGTATCTAAGCCAATTTTGACTTCTGTTGAAATAAAAAACATAAAAACAGAATTCTCCTTACCCAATAATGGCAACATATCTCAAAATAAAAACAACGTCATTGAGATTGAAAAAAAAGAATTTCTTACAGAAAAATCAGAAGAAGAATTAACCCAGGAATCGGCTTTACTTGGAATTCAAACATATGCCGAATTGAAATTACAAAACGGAAATAAACAATTGTATGCAACTCTTACGTCAAGTAAAATTACTTTTAACCATCCTACCATTTTAATTGAATTAAATAACGAAGTACAAAAAGAATTATTGATGAACATCAAACAAGATATGTTAGATGAATTAAGAATTATTTTAAAAAATAAACAAACCCAACTCGAAATTAAAGTTTTACAAACCATTGATTCTGTTAAAGCCTATAAACCAATGGATAAGTTTAAAATCATGGCAGAAAAAAATCCACTACTTTTAGAATTGAAAAAGCGTTTTGACTTAGACATTGAATATTAATATGCTATGATTTATAGCAATATAAAATTCCATTGACATGTACCTTTGACGCATAAAAAATCAAAACATGTCTAAAACAAAAACTTCTTACTTTTGTCAAAATTGTGGCGCTCAAGCCGCAAAATGGTCAGGAAAGTGTAATAGCTGCAACGAATGGAACACCTTAGTAGAAGAGGTTATTCGTAAGGAGGGAAAAAATGACCGATTACAATTATTTTCAGCAAACAAAAACGAACATCTAAAATCCAATCAATCGATTTTATTACAAGATATTGGTATTTCGGAATATCCCCGAATACCAGTTCCAGGACAAGAATTAACAAGGGTTTTAGGAGGAGGTATTGTGCCAGGTAGTTTGGTATTGTTTGGCGGGGAACCTGGTATTGGAAAATCTACTCTGATGCTTCAACTAGCACTCCGACTAAAAAATTTAAAAGTTTTATATGTGAGTGGCGAAGAAAGCGAACAACAAATAAAAATGCGAGCCGAACGGATTGGTGTTACAACAGAAAATTGTTTCATTCTTCAAGAAACAAATACACAAAATATATTTACACAAATAAATAATGTTCAACCTCAATTGGTGGTCATAGATTCCATACAAACCATCCACACCAGTTATATCGATAGCAGTCCTGGAAGTGTGAGCCAAGTGAGAGAATGCGCTGCCGAATTTTTGCGGTTTGCAAAAGAGACCAGCGTGCCAGTTTTTATGATTGGACACATTACAAAAGAAGGGAGCTTAGCCGGCCCAAAAGTATTGGAACACATGGTGGATACTGTCCTACAATTTGAAGGAGACAGAAATCATATCTATCGATTATTGCGTGCAACAAAAAATCGATTTGGAAGTACCAACGAAATGGGCATCTACGAAATGAATGGTGATGGATTGAAAGAAGTGTTAAACCCATCTGAAATTTTAATAACAGACAGAAACGAAGCCACCAGCGGTGTTGCCATTGCCGCAACCTTGGAAGGGAATAGGCCTTTATTAATTGAAACGCAAGCTTTGGTTAGTACAGCAGCATACGGAACACCTCAAAGATCTTCTACAGGATTTGATTTGAGAAGATTATCAATGCTTTTAGCCGTTTTAGAAAAACGTTGCGGCTTTCGCTTAGGTGCAAAAGATGTATTTATCAACATTGCTGGAGGAATTAAAGTTGAAGACCCAGGAATTGATTTGGCCTTGGTTTGCGCCGTTTTATCGAGCAACGAAGATTTACCAATTCCTCAAAATGTTTGTTTCGCAGCAGAAGTAGGTCTAACTGGCGAAATTAGACCAGTTAGTAGAATTGAACAACGAATATTTGAAGCGCAAAAATTAGGCTTTAATAAAATTTTTATTTCAAGTTATAATTTAAAAGGTTTGAATTTAAAGCAATTAAAAATTGAGGTTGTCGCGGTATCAAAAATGGAAGAAGTTTTTAGTAAACTATTTGGATAAATTTTTTTGCTCTTGTTGTTATCAGCAACAAAAAATATCTTCAAAAAAAGATGGTCATTAAAAGATTATTAATTTAATTTTGTAAAACCTTTATCATAAAAAATAAGTATATTGTATTAAGTATTTTTGTTGAACTTATTGATGACAATTTATATCCACATATTTTTTGCCTTAAAAATATTTTCTGCGCCTCCTGATAGCAGTGCTGCCGAGATGGATCATTCGTTCGATTTAAAAGCAGAAATAGTTTATATTCCCAATTTAACAAAAAAAGAAAAAATTAATTTTGTTTTTAATACTCAAATTTATGATTTACGTTGTGACACTTTATCAAATGTTATCTTTTGGCGAAAAATCATGCATTTATCAAAAGACAGCGCATTCCTTAATCGGCCTGAAAATCGGCATATTTTGCATGTAGTAGATTGTAAAATATGGGATACTGTTTGTATCGCCAATAAAAATGCACTAAAAGATAGTTTACGTTATGTGCATTGCTTAATGGATTCAGCTCGTATATTATTAACGCCAGGAAAAAGTTTTTTTTATGATTTTGAAAAGGCTTCAGAAAATTTTGACAGGGGGATTAATGATTTTATCGCCAATGGCGTTGATCCTTGGTATGCGCAAGCAATTTTGATGATTGAAAGCCCCAATAAATTGCAGAAATCCAATGTTGGCGCCTACGGCCCATTTCAACTAATGAAAGATGTTGCAAGACTTTTTGGACTTGTTGTAAATAAACATCTGGATGAAAGGAAAGATTTTGATCGGTCGGCCTTTGCTGCATCTAGTTTAATTAAAAAGATATGTATTCCTAAAACAAAAGAAATACTCGACTCGCTCGGGATAAAAGATTATAAAGAAAATGAACTTTGGTTTAGGCTGTTGGTAATGCATGCCTATCATGCTGGTTCAGGCAATTTAAAAAAGGCCATGTTTAGTTTCAGGCCAACAGAAGGCAGTATGAATATCATTTACACTTTATGGCATACTGAAACAAAAAAATTTAAATCAGCTTCTCAAAACTATTCACAATTAGTTTTAGCTGCCATTTTAGAAGTAAATGAAAAATTTGGTTTGGCTCCTTATCAGCAATTTCCTCAACCAAAACCCATTGGATTAAACATGCCTTTTATTAAGCATTAATTTTTTCCATCCTAGATTTAGTATATTTAACCTTTATTTAAATTTATGGAATTATCAAATTTAACCGCTATTTCTCCCATTGATGGTAGATATCGGAATATAACAAAAGAGCTTGCTGCTTATTTTTCAGAATTTGGGCTCGTTAAATATCGGGTTCAAGTTGAAGTTGAATATTTTATTTTATTAACAGATCAAAATTTACCACAATTACCAAAACTTTCTAAAACTCAAATTGAAAATTTAAAATCAATTTATGAAAATTTTTCTTTTTCGGATGCTGAAAAAATAAAGGAAACTGAAAAAATTACCAATCACGATGTAAAAGCCGTAGAATATTTCATTAAAGATAAATTGACAGAATTAGGCTTAGAAAAATATTCAGAATTCGTCCATTTTGGGTTAACCTCGCAAGATATCAATAATACTTCTATTCCACTTTCATTGAAGCAAGCGAGCGAAGACGTGGTGATTCCAAAACTAAATCAATTAGTGAATCAACTCAAAGTCTTATCACATGAATGGGAAAATGTTTCATTATTGGCTCGTACGCATGGCCAACCAGCTTCTCCTACGCGACTCGGAAAAGAAATTTATGTGTTTGTAGAACGCTTAACCGTGCAATTAAATCAATTAAAGTCAATTCCATTTTCTGCAAAATTTGGCGGTGCTACTGGCAATTATAACGCCCATTATGTGGCTTATCCAACTCACAACTGGATAGAATTTGGGAATACATTTGTTAACCAAAGCCTAGGGTTGAATCGAAGCCAATTTACGACACAAATAGAACATTATGATAATCTTGCAGCTTATTGTGATGCGATGAAGCGCATCGGGACAATCTTATTAGATTTTAGTAAAGATATTTGGACCTATGTGAGTATGGATTATTTTAAACAAAAACTAAAAAACGGAGAGATTGGTTCTTCGGCTATGCCACATAAAGTTAATCCAATTGATTTTGAAAATGCAGAGGGAAACTTAGGTATAGCCAATGCGCTATTTGAACATTTAGCTGCAAAACTCCCAATATCAAGACTTCAGAGAGATTTAACTGATAGTACCGTACTTAGAAATATAGGCGTGCCTATTGCCCATGCTTTAATCGCTTATAAAAGCATATTGAAAGGATTAGATAAATTAATTTTAAATGAACCTGCTGTTAAGCACGATTTAGAAAATAATTGGGCTGTTGTTGCAGAAGCCATTCAAACAATATTAAGAAGAGAAGGTTACCCTAAACCCTATGAGGCATTAAAAGAATTAACCCGCACAAATACCCGTATTACAAAAGAATCAATACACACATTTATCCATGAATTAAATGTAAGCGATAAAATAAAGCAGGAATTATTTAATGTAAGTCCACAAAATTTTGTTGGAAAAAATCCAGAATTCTAAGCATTAAAGATGAAAGTTACTGGCTTTACTATTATCCGAAATGCTTTAAAATTCGATTACCCAGTCATAGAAGCCATTCAATCTATTTTACCAATATGCGATGAATTTATTGTTGCTGTTGGCAATAGTGAAGATGGGACTTTAGAATTAATTAAAAACATTCATTCTCCAAAAATAAAAATAATTGAAACCATTTGGGATGATCATTTACGCGAAGGAGGAAAAGTACTCGCCATTGAAACTAACAAAGCATTTGATCAAATTGGGAATGATACCGATTGGTGCTTCTATTTACAAAGTGACGAATGCGTTCATGAAAAGTTTTTGCCAGCAATTAAAGAAGGTATGTTAAAATATAAGGATGATAAACAGATTGATGGTTTATTGTTTAACTACCTTCACTTTTATGGTCATTATAATTATGTTGGAAATTCTAATCGTTGGTACGAAAAAGAAATTCGAATCATTAAGAATAATAAATCCATTCGCTCATATAAAGATGCGCAAGGTTTCAGAAAAATAAATGGTGATAAATTATCAGTAAAAGAAATTAACGCTACAATATTTCATTATGGATGGGTGAAGCCGCCAAAAGCGCAACAAGCCAAACAAGAAAATTTTCACAAAATGTGGCATGATGATGAATGGATGATTAAGCATATCAAGAAAGCAGAAGAGTTTAATTATGCTGAAATTGATAGTTTAATTGAATTCAAGGAAACCCATCCAGCAGTATATTTAGAAAGAATTAAAAATGCCAATTGGTCTTTTACGTTTGATCATTCAAAAATAAAACTAACGTTAAAAGATAAATTAAAAAAATTAGTGAAGAGGACTATTGGTTGGAACATTGGCGAATACAAAAATTACAAATTAATTTAAAACAAAGTTTGATTTTAGGATATTTTCTGCAGCCAAAATATACGATAGGAGTTTTATTTTTTTTATTAGAAATGTTTCTTTCAGTAAAGCAGAATTTAATTTAATAAATTCGAGCTTTTCGGTATCAGATAGATTTAAAGACTTTGCGATACCAAATAAGGTTAAGTTTTCATCAAGTTCAATTTTAAAATCATTTTGCTGAGAACTTAATAAATAGTCATTCGCCAAATTTTGCAACTTCATGGATGGGGCATCAATATTTTTAGAATCAATAGAAATAAGACATGCTCCGTATAATTTCGGTGTTAATACATTAGAAAATTTCAATAATTTAAATATTCTAACACCTTCAATAAGTATATCATAATCACCAGATTCATATGTTTTTAAAACTTCCACGATTCTTACTTCTACACCAAAATCTGCAATTTTCTTCTTCGCTGTATAGGGTATTCCAAAATTCGCTTGATTAGAGAGGCAATCAGAGATCAATTGTTTGTATTTTTCTTCGAAAATATGAAGTATTTTGCTTTCGCCTGGTAATAGCAAAATCTCAAGAGGAAACATCGGTATGGTAAGTTGTTGTGTAGCCATGATGATTTTTAATGATGACAAAATCTTTTAATGCAGTTTGGTATAGCAAAAAATGTGCCTGAAATTATTCTTAAAATACTTAACTTCATTCAATCAATAAATTAGGACATGTGCTCATTCAAAGCTTTAATTGGCCGAAATATAGTAACAATTTAGAAAAGTTAATAACAAATGAAAATCTTCAATCTTTTTTGGCTTTTTGTTTTAGGGCCATACAAATCATAGATGAAATTAACAAGCAAGACGGTAAAAGAACGATTAGTGATATTGCAAGATGTTGATTCTTATAGATGAATCAACATGATAAAATGTATAAAGTACAGCCATAATTTTTTTAATTTCTATAAAAATCAATTTCAGGCACAGTTTTTGTAAGAAATATAGATGAAACTTTGAAAGAAATTTATTTTCAATTTTGTTTATTAAAAATAATTATATACCTTTAATTCACTAAAAAATAAAAATTATGAAAAATTTAAAATTTATCACAAAAACAACATTCATTCTCATTCTTTGCATGGTGCTCAGTAGCCAAACCAAACTATTTAGCCAAGGCGAAACTTGGACTTGGCATTTTGGAGGGGGTGGAGCAAATCCTGGTATGCAATTAAAATTTCCAAGCCTTGCCACATCGTTAAGCCAAATAAGGTCAAATGAACCCGCTGCTTCAATTTCTGATGCCGCAGGAAATCTCTTATTTTATACGGATGGGATGACTGTTTGGAATCAATTGCATGCCGTTATGCCGAATGGCACTGGTTTATTTGGAAGCCAATCCACTACGCAAGGAGCAATGATTATCAAGCAACCTGGAAGCGCCACCCTTTATTATATTTTTACAATAGCCGCTTCAGGTATGCCGGATGGATTAAGATACTCCATTGTTGATATGAGCTTGGATGCAGGAAAAGGCGCAGTTACAGCAACAAAGAACGTGTTAATGCGAACACCTTCTACTGAAAAACTCACAGCAGTGAGACACTGCAATAATGTTGACGTTT
>JBKDJY010000143.1:0-48502 GCA_046345275.1 Bacteroidota bacterium | reverse complement strand
AATCCGATTGCTTAATTGCAAGCAGCATTCTTATCTTAGGAATAAAATGAGTAGGTGCTTTTTTCAATTCAGCGCGAAGCTCCTTAAGCGTCTCTTTTATAATAATATTTAGTGCGTATGCCATAATGTAAATATAAATAGATTTTATATAATAGTCTAATAAGTATCAAAAAAATATTAACAAAACAATTGTTAATATTAGACTAAATTATATATGCTATTGGTATTATTTAGAATATAATTCTTTAAATATAACCTTTTGCAAAATTCGTTTTATCATCAACTCAGCAAGTAATTGTTGTAAATTTTTGTTTGGATTTTTTTGAATTTCCTTTTGAATTTCTATTTCATTAATATCTATACGGTATAACAAATTTTTTAAGTTATTGGATAATTCCAATCTTACAATAGAATTATAAAAACCATTTATTAAATCATCTAAATTGTTTGAGCTGATAATAGGGATAAACTCTAAAGTAGCAGATAATTCGTAATCTTTATATACTTGCGTTTTAAACTTTTCAAACAAGCTTGGTTTCTCCAATCTATTTAAATTAATATTCATTTTAAAACTTTTGTTTGTTTAAGTTTGTTACATGGATAAATTTTATAACCCTTTCATCTTTATTTAAAACCCCAAAGTTATGGCAAAAATTTTAATATCTGGCGGTAGCGGATTAATAGGAAAAGCCCTAATCAATAAACTAACTGAAGATGGACATGATGTATCTATATTGACACGTCAGCCATTAAAAAACAATGCAGTAAAATCTTACTTTTGGGATATTGAACATTTTAAAATTGACGAAAATGCTTTTGATGGAATAGAACATATTGTTCATTTAGCGGGTTGCGGAATTGCTGATAAAAAATGGACCCATGTAAGAAAAAAAGAAATAATTGATTCTCGCATAAAAAGTGCAAAACTCATTTTATCTATTTTAAATAAAAGAAATATAAAATTAAAATCATTTATAGGAGCAAGTGCTGTTGGTATATACGGAACGCGAACTTCTCAAACAATCTTTCAAGAATCAGATTTCAGCACTGAAGATTTTTTATCTCAAACTTGTTTAGCATGGGAAAATGTTTACAGTAAGTTCGATTATTTTACAGAAAAAAAAGTTATTCTTCGTCTTGGTGTTGTTATCAGCAAAAATGGTGGAGCACTTAAAAAATTGCTTCCTATTTTTCAACTTGGTCTGGGTTCAGCCATTGGTAGTGGAAAGCAATACATGCCTTGGATACATCTTGATGATTTAGTTTCATTAATTTTAGAATCTCTATTTAATCGTATTTATCGAGGAACTTACAATGCTGTTGCCTCCGAACATATAACAAATCTATTTTTTTCAAAACAACTAGCAATGGCTTTGAATAAGGTTTTCATCATGCCAGCAGTTCCTTCTTTTATTTTAAAAATCATTTTTGGAGAACGTGCAGATATGCTTTTAAGAGGTTCAAGGGTAAGTAATAAAAAAATTCTTGAAAATTATTTTGTGTTTAAATATCCCGACATCAAAAGTGCGCTATTAATGATGTAAAATTCTTTCAGATTAGTCATTCCCTTCTCCTAAAAAATGGTATATTAGTCGGAGATTTTAAATATTGTTTATGTGTGGAATTGTAGGATATATTGGAAATCGTGAAGCTTTCCCAATTATTATAAAAGGATTGCAAAGGTTGGAGTATCGTGGTTACGACAGCGCAGGCGTTGCATTGTTAAATCCTGAGCAGCAATTAAAAGTCTATAAGAAAAAAGGTAAAGTTTCTGATTTGCTTGATTATGCGAGGGGTAAAGACTTAAGTGGCACTATCGGAATCGGCCATACAAGATGGGCTACACATGGAGAACCAAATGATGTCAATTCGCATCCACATTATTCGCAAAGCAAAAATTTAGTCATTATACATAATGGAATTATAGAAAATTATGCGGCTATCAAAGAAGGCTTAGAAAAACGTGGGCATCAATTTTTATCGCAAACAGATACAGAAGTTCTCATTCATTTAATTGAAGATATTCGTCAACATGAAGAAGGCATGAAACTTGGGCATGCTGTCATGGATGCGTTAAAACAAGTTAATGGAGCATATGCAATTGTTATTTTAGATAAGAACGATCCTGATACTTTAATTGCAGCAAAAAAAGGAAGTCCGATGGTTATTGGCGTTGGTAAAGACGAATATTTTATTGCATCCGACGCTTCGCCGATTGTAGAATATACAAAAAATGTTGTGTATATAGCAGATGAGCATGTTGCCATTATTAGAAGAGGAAAAGAATTAAAAATTCGTACCATACGTGACAAAGAAATTACACCCTATGTGCAAGAATTAGAATTGGAATTAGAGGCCATTGAAAAAGGTGGATACGACCATTTTATGTTGAAAGAAATTTATGAGCAACCACGTTCCATTTTTGATAGCATGCGTGGAAGATTAAACTCTGAAACTGGACATTTAAAAATGGGGGGCATTGAAGAACACGAAACTAAATTTATACATGCGAAAAGAATTTTGATTATTGCTTGCGGCACCTCATGGCACGCTGGTTTAGTTGCTGAGTATTTGTTTGAAGAATATGCACGCATACCAGTTGAAGTTGAGTATGCTTCTGAATTTAGATATAGAAATCCTGTTATTTATCCTGATGATATTGTTATTGCTATTTCACAAAGTGGAGAAACTGCTGATACATTAGCGGCTATTGAACTAGCAAAATCAAAAGGTGCTATTATTTTTGGAGTTTGTAACGTTGTTGGTTCATCTATTGCTAGAGCAACTCATGCTGGATCATATACACATGCTGGTCCGGAAATTGGTGTTGCGTCTACAAAAGCATTCACTGCCCAAATAACCGTATTAACATTAATGGCCTTGCATGTTGCTAAAATAAAAGGTACGCTTGCCGAAAGTAGATATAGACAGTTATTAAGTGAAATAGAATCTATTCCAAAAAAAGTGGAAGAGGTGTTGGAACAAAATGATCAAATAAAACTTATTGCCGCAAAATATAAAGATTGTTCAAATGCGCTTTATTTAGGAAGAGGCTACACCTTTCCAGTTGCATTAGAGGGGGCGTTAAAGTTGAAAGAA
Source organism: Bacteroidota bacterium (assembly GCA_046345275.1). GTDB lineage: Bacteria > Bacteroidota > Bacteroidia > B-17B0 > Aurantibacillaceae > UBA4416. Next base: position 45,403 of record JBKDJY010000143.1, on the reverse strand, counting down.
ATTTCATATATCCATGCTGAAGGCTATCCGGCGGCAGAAATGAAACATGGTCCGATTGCGCTAATTGACGATCAAATGCCTGTATTTGTTATTGCTAATAAAGGTCTTAATTATGAAAAAGTACTAAGCAATATACAAGAAGTAAAGGCCCGCAAAGGGCAAATTATAGCCATTGTAACGGCTGGAGATGTTGATGTGAAAAAAATAGCAAATCATGTTGTTGAAATACCTGAAACAGATGAATCATTGGTTCCATTTCTTTCTGTGGTGCCTTGGCAATTATTATCTTATCACATTGCTGTGATGCGCGGATGTAATGTTGATCAGCCCAGAAATTTAGCGAAAAGCGTAACTGTTGAGTAATTGTCTCGAATAAGTTATCGTAAATATGCTTTTCGAGATTTCATTCTGAGCCTAAAGGCCTAAAAAAATTTAAAGTAGTGTATTGGTAAGAATAAGTTTTGAGTTCAGTGTTTGTTTTATTTACAGCTAACAGGCATAAAAATTATTCTGTGATCTGAAAAAAAATTAAAAAGGCACAAATGTTAAACCTCCCATCAGGTTAAATCTTTGGCTGGGGTATCTTTCCCACCTGTAATAACGAATGTTTGCAATGTTGTTAAAATTAACAAAGAAAGAAAGCATTTTGCTATATCGATATTCCACGCCAAAATTTATATCTCCCAACCCTTTTAAAAGCAAGGGCTGTGTTTTATAAACATTATTCTCTTTTACTTGGCTGAGTGCAAATTGATCTCCAATGATGTAAACATCTCCTTTTAAAATAATTTTGCTTTTTAAATTATACCATGCTGAAAAAGTTAAATCGAAGCTAGGTTTATGATAAGCGCGTGTTAAATGTTTCGGTTTGTACAAGTGGTAATTTCCTTTTGCTAAAAAATGAATTTTTTCTTTATACTGATATTTTATTTGACCTGAAAGATTAAAATAATTAGTGTTATCATATATAACATTAAATTTATTATCCAGGGTTGTGTTATCTTTATAATCAATGACGTAAAAATACATGCTATCAATTAATTGATAGCTTGCCTTAACATCATAATTTAATTTAGAACTTAAATTTCCTTTTATTCCTCCAAAAATATGATACTTTGTGTTGGTGTTTTGATAATTTAATTTTGGTGCAATAAATGGATTTTCGGACGACAAGCTTCTTAAAGAATTTTTTTGTAAACCACCATTAACACCAATATACGGGATGATCATATTTTCATAAACATCATACTGAGCATTAAGTTGTGGATAAGCATAAAATTTGCCTGACCCAATTTTACTCATGACATCAAGAACAATCAATAAACCAATGTCTGCTTTCCATTTATTTTTATGCGCTTCAAAATATGGATTTAATTTTGCAATGGTATTATAGAAAGTGTCATTTGGTAGTTTATGGTTATAATAGTCAGCATCAAATTTCACAAAAAATCTTTCTTTCTGAATATAGGTGTTAAAAATTGTATTTAACTTGATATTATTTTCGGACACATTGTAGATATCACTTAAATTGTAATAGGCAAGCTTTACAAAATGATTAATCTTATTGCTATCAGAGTAGTGGCTTTGAACTGTCACGATAGGCTCAAATAATTGATAACGTTGTTTAAAATAATCTTTAGTTAATTTATTGAGTGAAGTATCATAACCATAAAAATGACTTCCATTTCTTTTATAATTAAACTCTGCTGTTAAGGTGTGCTTTTTATAAAATTTCTTGCCGAATAATTCTGCTTCATTATCACTAAATCCGGAATAGCCCACTTCTTTTAAATGTGAAGAAGAAGAAAAATGTTTAAAATGAAAACCGTAAGCATCGTCTCTGCTCCGTAAACTATTTATCCAAAATTCAGCATAAGGCGTAGCATAATTTCCAATTCCTACTTTTAAGAGCGATCGATAAAGTTTTGCCAAGGGTTCATTCTGCATTTTAGCTGCGTTAATCGGAACAACCTCATATTTATCAATTAAAATTTTCGAAAAAATATTGTAATTTATATTGGTAATTTTTTGAGTTGTATCTTTTATCTCTGGCAAATCATTTAATTTTACAGCATCTTTAATAGTTGGATCAGGAATACTATTAATGGTATAATTCTGAACAGCTCCAATTTGTTGTGAAAATGCCTGATTTTTAAATCCAAAGGCGCTGATGATGATAAAAAAATAGTTAAATACCCTTAATTTTTTTTTATCAAAAAAATGGAATGTCGTGCTAATATAATTTTCTTTTTTCTTCATTTTGTAAATTCTATCCTTAATAATTAAAGATTAATTATCTTTTTTTTCTGAATTTAATTTATTTTGTTGCTCTTCAAAAAGTTTGTCAAATAAATCTTTTTCTTGATTTCCTGAATTGAATTCAACCTTCATATCCTTTGAATTATTTGATGATTCATTGTTTAATTTTAAATTCTTTTTGGCTTTTATCTGTTCCAGTTTTTTGGTTGCTTCATCCAAATATTCCTGTTTTTGTTTAGCGTCAATAATTGTTTGTAGCATCAATTCTGCATCAACATCGTCACCTTTTGCAATATATGCATCTGATAGCAGCAAAAGACCTTTTGTATTCCAATCATCATTAGAATAATTGTAGCTCATTAAGTTATTTATTGTTTTTTCTACTTGCGTGTAATCTTGTTTTTCGTATTGAATTTTAGCAATGTGATAAAGCGCTTCAGCTCCAGTAATGTTCTTTGAGTTTTTGAAAATAGCTTTAAACTCCGTTAATGCTTCATCAAATCGTTGTATTTCAAATAATGATTTTGCTCTTAAGTATTTGGCTTCATTATTTTGTTGAGGCGTAATTTTGTCGCTCAGCAGCACACGACCAGCCTCGGTTATAACCAGTTCATAATTTTTAGTTTCAAAGGCACAACGCATGGCGCCAATCGAACCAGCTAATTTATTAGAAGGAATGTCTGCCATCTCTTCCAAACTCTTGTATAAAGGCAAAGCCTCATCATATTTCTTATTCTTATATAAAATATACGAAGATTTTGATAAGGCTGTTTCTGAGTAAATGCTTCTGCTTTTAGCATTTAAATATTGATACGAAGGCAAAGCTTTATCAAATAGTCCTTTACTATAAGCACATTCGGCATAACAGTAATGCGCTTCTGAAATATATTTGCCTTCAGGATATTTAGAAATATATGTTTCAAATTTTTGCATCGCTAAGTCATAATTTTTTTCATTGTAGTAGGCTTCTCTTGCTGCATCAAATAGTGAAGATTCTAAAACATTTGTATTTAAAGGGTTTCCTATTTCTTTAAAATAATTTTCTAAGCCTGCAATGTCCTTTTTTCCTTCAAATATTTTCTTAATGTATTCAAGTGCTTCTTTTGACTCAGAACTCTTAGGATCAATTTTTACAATTTTGTCAAAATATTCAAATGCTTTATCATCATTACTTTTATTGTAATAAATTAAACCAATGCCAGCAAGTGATGGGTTGACGTAAGATGAATTGGGGAACTTATCGATTATTTTTTCATAGTAGCTTAACGCATTTTCATCATCATTTAAGTTTTTTCGATATGTTTCGGCAGCTTCAAAAGTAGCAGCTGAAAAATAATTTGATTTTGGATATTTGTTAATGAGTGTTTTTAAAAGTTCTATTTTTTCGGTATACTTTTTTAATATGCCATCGCATAAAGCTTTTTGGCACATACTATAATCAACATCAATGGTATTTAAATTAATAGCAGTCTGATAATTTTCAGATGCTTGTAAATAGATGTTATTCATAAAGTAAGTATCAGCAGTTCTTACCGTAGCATCAGCAATCTTTGTCGCATCATATTTATTTTTTGTCAACAAAAATTTACGGAAAGAAATATTAGCGTTTTCATAATCTTTTTTATTTTTTAATTGAAAATAAGCATATCCAATATTGTAGTTAGATAAATCATATTCTTTTAAACCATAGGATCCTTCTGTAATTTGAAATGCTTTCCAATGATCGATGGCTGCATTATAATCTTTTTTCAAGTAAGAAATTTCTCCAAGCCAATATAGCGAAAGTGCATTGTAAGTTTGGTTAAAATTTATACTCAATGATTTTTTAAAGTATTTAAAAGCACTGTCAATATTAGAGTTATTAAAATATTCAACGCCTTGGAAGTATATAAGTTTTTGATAGGTTATTTTTAATATGGGATCTAGCGGTTTTATTTTTTCGATGGATGCAATGGCTTGACCATAATTTTTAGTTGTTGAATATACATTTACCAAGAATGTATAAGCTTCTGTTTTTTTTGGCGAGTTCTGGTAAGTTTTGATGTATTTTTGAAATGCTAAAACGGCATCATCATATGGCGCAAATGATAATTCATAACATAATTTGGCATAGCTATACAAAGCATTTTCTTTAATGTCATCGTCAAAATCCAACATGGCCGCCGCATAAAAAGCCATTCTGGCCTTGTTTTTATTACCTGTTTGAATGTGGCAATCTGCAAGGTGATACCAAGCATTTTGAGCAAGGCTATCTTTTTTTTCAGTTGATTTTTCAAAATATAAGATGGCATTGAGGTAATCCTTTATTTGATAATAGCAATAGCCTAATTCATAATTTCCTTGTGCATTAAAACCTCCTTCTGCAACTGATTTTTTGAAATAAGTTAATGCGTTATTATAATCTTTCAAATTAAAATACGATTCTGCAATCATTCTATTTATTTCACTCTCTTTTTGAACGTTTGAACTATCATTTAATAATGCAGGTGCATTTTTTATCACTTCATTAAATTTACCTTGTATATAATATATTTGAGTAATATAGTAGGGTACAATAGGCCCAAATGTATCATCTGACAATAGCTTTCTAAAGCCAGATAGAGCGGTTTCATAATGTTTTTCAAGGTATGCAATATGAGAGTAATAATAATTGGCAGGAGATTCGTATTTATTATCAACATCTTTAATTTCAAACAAGTCTAATTTTGCTTTTTCATTATTATTTTCAATAAAATAACTGTAACCTCTTTTAAAATATAATTCTGCTAAATCAATTTTGCTTAACTCGTAGATGTCAACTTTTTCTAAAAACTTAATCGTTTCATCGTATTTCTTTTTTCTAAAGTTTGATTTTCCTAAATAGAAATACGCTGTTTTTATTTTATTACTTTCTGGATGTTGTTCAGTAAATTGTTTTAATTCCCACTCTCCATCTTTATGAAATAATTCAACTGCGCAAATGGCTTGATAAAATTGAGCTTCAGTTTTTGATAATCTATTATTGGGATTAGATTGTATGTAATCTAAAAAACTTTTTTGAGCGGCCGTAAATTGTTTTTTGTCAAATAACTCTAAGCCATTTTTAAATAAAATATCTTTATCTAAATACGTCTGCGTTTTTTGTCCAAATACAATATCTGTTATACAAAGAAGTAGTGTTAGAAAAATTATTTTTTTAATTGTCATATGTAGATTATTTCGTTTGCAAGTATCATATGGAATACAGCCTGTCCACCCCACTTTATGGCTTAAATGTTTGCGAAACATTTGTCCTCATTTTCGTTTTTGATTATTGAAACATGGCTATTTTATATGTTGTTTTTTTAGATAAATTTTAAATAAATTTTTTTGATGTCTAAATTTAGGCTTAACTCTTTCAATCTTAACGCCTTGATTTTGTAGTTATTAACCCAAGGATGTTAAAACATGATTTGCAAATAAAAATATTTCAAAATATAAATACATTACATTCGTGCGATGATGAATGATCCAGTAATTGAATTTGATAACGCTACCATTTTTCAAGGTTTAGTGCCTGTGATTTCTGATTTAAATTTAACTTTAAACAAAGGAGAATTCGTTTATTTGCTTGGTAAAACTGGAAGTGGAAAAAGTAGTTTATTAAAAACGATATATGGTGATTTGGAATTAACCCAAGGCTCTGGTGAAGTTTCTGGTTTTAAATTACACCGATTAAAAAGAAAAGAAATTCCTTATTTGAGAAGAAAACTGGGAATAGTTTTTCAAGATTTTCAATTGTTGAGTGATAGATCGGTTTACGAAAATTTAAGGTTTGTGATGAAAGCAACTGGTTGGGAAGATGAAAAAAAAATTAAAACACAAATCAAAAATTTACTTTCAAAAGTTGGATTAGAAAGTAAAGAACTAGCGATGCCTTTTCAATTATCGGGCGGAGAGCAACAAAGAATAAGTATTGCCAGGGCCTTAATTAATGATCCTGAAATAATTTTAGCAGATGAACCAACTGGTAATTTAGACCCTGATACCTCCGAAGAAATTATGAAACTGTTGCTAAATATTAGTAAACAAGGAAGGTGCATTTTATTTGCTACCCATGATTTGTTGTTGTATAGTAAATTTCCAGCCCGTACACTTATGTGCGAAAACAATCGCTTAGCCGATAGCATTAAATTGCAATAAATTTAAAAAACTTCTTTAGCTACCCGCTTTGTGCTTTCAGATGTTCCCATCGTATAATAATGTAAGCAAGGAACCTTGGCTTTCTTTAATTCTTTTGACTGTTCAATGCACCATTTTATACCAACTTCCTTTACAGCTTTATCATCTTTGCATTTTTCTAATTCAATGTACAAGTCTTGAGGCAAATCAATATGAAAAATTTTAGGTAATGCAATTAATTGAGATTTACTACTTAAAATTTTTAAGCCAGGTATAATTGGTACGTTAATATCATTTTTACGGCATAAATCAACAAACTCAAAATATTTTTCATTGTTAAAAAACATTTGAGTTACAATATAATCTGCGCCCGCATCAACTTTTGCTTTCAACCATTTCATGTCACTATAAAGGTTTGGCGCTTCAAAATGTTTTTCAGGATAGCCAGCAATTCCCATACAAAAATTAGTGGGAGAAGCATCTTTCATTTCTTCATCTAAATAGACGCCATTGTTCATGTCATTAATTTGCTTTACCAAATCAAGTGCATAGTTATGGCCACCTGTCTCCGGAACAAAGTGAGGCTCTGTTTTTATATTATCACCCCTTAAAACCAACACATTATCAATGCCTAAAAATTGTAAATCAATTAAAGCATTTTCAGTTTCTTCGCGCGTAAATCCACCGCAAATAATATGCGGAACTGCCTCAAGATTATATCTATTCATAATAGCTGCGCAAATTCCAACCGTTCCTGGACGCTTACGAATACTTACTTTTTCTAAAAAACCACCCTCTCTTTTTTTATAAAGATATTCTTCTCTATGATAGGTTACATCAACAAAAGCTGGTTTAAAATCAATTAAAGGATCAATTCCATCATAAATTGATTGTATGCTTTTTCCTTTTAATGGGGGGAGGATTTCAATTGAAAATAAAGTGCTTTTGGCAGCTTTTAAATGTTCCGTAATTTTCATATACTTAGTAAAAAACAAATGTAATTAATTTAATATTAATCCATCTCTCTGAATTTTTAAAATTATCTAATTCGTCATTGTTTTTGCTTTTTCTCAAAATGACTAACAATCATTGTTGGCTTACCTGTAAAATTAATTAAGATGATATTTCATTTGAATTATTTCCAAAATTCTGATCTGTAGCTATCTAAAAGGCTCCGACACTGCGTAAAAAGACATTCCGATAATTACCAAGGAATGCAATAGCTGGTCAAATCCAAAGATAATCCAGTGCCATTTATGCTGAGGTGATTGCAGTGAAGGAAACCATCCATTCATTCTGCCTTTCCACAAATCAATTAAAAAGTGTGTCCACCATTGAAATATGACCAAATAAGCCCAAGTTTTTCCAAATCCAATAAACAAAGCCAATACCAATGCCATCAGCAGAGCATTTACTGATGCATGAATGAAAATTGGAAATAATGGCTTACCGAATTGCTTTGCATGAAGCATCCAAGCAGTTGATAAATGAGTATAATCTGCTAACCAATGACAGATAAATAATCCAATTAAAATTTGTGTTTGCATTTCTATTTTTAAATTTCTTATTGTTAATTTTTTTGATCAATTCATAAAGATGTTATAAAATGCTTTGTATGCTGTATAAATCATTTGACGTGCTCTATTTCAAAGAAATGAAAGGTACAAACTTTATCCTTTTAATCCCTTGCATTTAAATCCAAAACGCAAATTAAATGATGTTGTTAAAAAAATTGATCTTGTGAAACACACTTAAAATTATACTTTGATATCGAATAAGTCTTCATGAGAGGATTTCGAACACACATATATAAAAATAAAACATTTGTTTGGCATATAACTTAATATATTTAAATTTGGCCAACTATTTAGAACCATCTTAAAACCATTTCAAATATGACAAAAATTAAAGTTGCAAACCCCATTGTTGAATTAGATGGCGATGAAATGACTCGCATTATTTGGAAATTTATTAAAGATAAATTAATTATTCCATATTTGGATTTAGATATAAAGTATTATGATTTAGGAATAGAACACCGTGACGCTACCAATGACCAAGTTACCATTGATTCGGCGGAAGCAATTAAAAAATATGGGGTAGGTATTAAATGTGCTACTATTACACCTGATGAAGCGCGTGTAAAAGAATTTGGATTAAAACAAATGTGGAAATCTCCAAATGGAACGATTCGTAATATACTTGATGGTACTGTGTTTCGCGAACCAATTGTTTGCAAAAATGTGCCACGTTTAGTTTCAAATTGGACTGCCCCAATCATTGTTGGCCGTCACGCTTTTGGCGATCAATACAAAGCCACTGATTTTGTTGTTCCAGGAAAAGGAAAATTATCCATCAAGTTTGAAGGGGAAGATGGAAAAGTAATCGAACACGAAATATACCAATTTAAGGGTGCTGGGGTTGCAATGGGGATGTATAATGTTGAAGAGTCTATTCATGGATTTGCACATTCTTGCTTTAATGTTGCTTTAAATAAAAAATGGCCATTGTATTTATCTACAAAAAACACCATTTTAAAAAAATACGACGGTTTCTTTAAAGATATTTTTGAAGAGATCTATCAAAAAAGTTATAAAGCAAAATTTGAAGCTGCTGGAATTGTTTATGAACATCGACTAATTGATGACATGGTTGCTTCAGCATTAAAATGGAATGGTAATTTTGTTTGGGCTTGTAAAAATTATGACGGTGATGTCCAATCTGATTCTGTGGCTCAAGGATTTGGCTCTTTAGGATTGATGACTTCGGTATTAATTACTCCTGATGGAACCGTGTTGGAAGCAGAAGCTGCACATGGAACAGTAACACGCCACTTTAGAGACCATCAAAATGGTAAGCCAACTTCAACCAATCCAATTGCTAGTATTTTTGCTTGGACTCGGGGACTAGAATTTAGAGGTAAATTAGATAAAAATCAGGAATTGATTAACTTTTCACAAGCTCTTGAAAGTGTTTGTATTGAAACGGTTGAAAGCGGTAAAATGACTAAAGATTTAGCAGTGTGTGCCCATGGTAACAAAGTAAATCATGGCGAGCATTATTTATATACTGAAGAATTTTTAGATGCCATTGACGAAAACTTGAAAAAGAAATTAGCAAAATAATCAAAAGAGTGAACAAAGAATTATTTGATAGAGTAGAAACTGCCTTAAAAACCATTCGTCCTTATTTAGAGGCTGATGGTGGGGATGTTGAACTCCTTGAAATAACAGATGGACATACAGCAATGCTCGAACTAAAGGGAGCCTGCAAAACTTGCAGCATGAGTCAAATGACCATGAAAGCAGGTATAGAAGAAACCATCATGAGAGCCGTTCCTGAAATAAAATTTGTTTATGCAAATGGCATTTAAGTTTATTTTTTTAAATTATAAAAATCCTACTCAACATAGAGTGGGATTTTTTTTAAAAGGTAAGAAATGTACACAGTTGAAATATCTAATTCAGAAGACACTTTAAGTGAAATTATTGAACTGAGATATTCTATATTAAGGAAGCCTTGGCATAAAAATCGAGAAACGGTTAGTGACGATTTAGAAAATGAATCTGTCAATGCATATATTAAATATAACAATCAGATGATTGCTTGTGGTCGTTTGCAAAATAATGGAAATGGTATTGGTCAAATCAGATTTATGGCAATTTCCAAAAACTATCAGCGGAAAGGTTTAGGAAAAATATTGGTGCGAAAGTTAGAAGAAGAAGCCCACAAATTAAAACTAAAAGTTATTCATTTACAAGCAAGAGAAACGGCGGTTGAATTTTATAAAGCTCAGGGGTATACCATAAAGGAAAAATCATTTTTATTATGGGATATAATCCAACATTATTTAATGATAAAAGAAATAAAAATTAATGGATAAGGAAAAATTAAATATACTTTTTTTGTGCTCTTGGTATCCCAATCCTGATAGCGAACCAAATGGAATTTTTAATAAACGCCATGCACAAGCTTTAGCTTTAAAACACCATGTTACTGTGTTGTTTGTTAAATCTATTCATTCAGAATCCGAAAAACACATTCATTTAAAAGAAAAAAATTTTGAGGAAATTTTATTTTTTTACCCAAAATCTCAATCAAATATTCCCATCATAAAAAGCGTTTTGAAATTTTTTAAATTCAAAAAAGAATACAAAACCCAAATCGACCTTCTGAAAACAAATTTTGATGTCATTCATTTAAATGTCATTTTTCCAGCCGCTATTCCAGCATTATATGCTTTAAAAAAATTTCCAAAGGCAAAATTATTTATAACTGAGCACTGGAGTGGTTACTATCCTGAAGATGGCAATTACAAAGGTTTGATGATAAAGTATTTTACCAAAAAGATTTTAAAGAAAGCTAAAATGGTGTTTATCGTGTCAGAAAAATTGAGGGTCAACATGCAACAGCATAAGCTATTAAATAGATACAGATTAATCAATAATGTTGTTGATGAAAATATTTTTAAGCCATTGGAAATAAAAATTCCAAGCCATAAATTGCGAATACTTCATGTATCTTCTCTTGTAGATAAAGAGAAAAATATTTCAGGAATAATAGAAATTGTAGAAAAGTTAAAACAAAAAAATATTCAATTTGAATTAAAAATAGTTGGCGGAAATGATATAGAAATTGAAAAATACAAAAAGCTAGCTTATAAAAATTTATCAGAATCAGAAGTGAACTTTACAGGAAATCAAGATTCAAAAATGATTGCAAAGTTTATGAATGAATCAGATGTTTTTTTGTTATTTAGTAATTATGAAGGAATGCCCGTCGTCTTAATTGAAGCGATGGCTTGTGGCTTGCCTGTAATAACAACCAATGTCGGACATGTTGAAAAAATGATTAAACCAAATATGGGAATTATTTTGAATTCAAACTCCGTTGAAGAATGTGTCGAAAAGCTGATGAGCTTTGAAAGATCCTCTTTTTTAGATGCTAAAGAAATGCATCAAGAAACCATTAAAGATTACGGTTACCAATCAGTTTGTAATATCCTAACAGAATATTATAAAATGGAGCTATAAATTAACCATCCATTCTTTAATGTGGAACTGAATAATCCTAAAATTTATTATTTGAATATGTCGTAAAAAACCTTTAAGCGTTATTCGGAGGCAGGTTTGTTTTTTTTCTTAAAATAACTGAACTTATGATCACAGTAATAACACCTAAAAACAAATTTTTAAATACAATGCTTGTGCATTCCTTAAAAAGAGTTACTTGCTTAATCTCTTCATTAATTAATTTTGGTATCTCAGAGTCTTTTATAGTTAAATGGCCATTTTTTATTTGAAGCTTAGCTAATTCAACACCATAAGTTTGGATGAAGTTTATTTTATAGGCTTTGAACCCTGCATTAAAAAAAATAATTTGAAAAACAACAAGTATCAATGTACTAACCATTAAAAATTTTAAACCTTCTCTAGATAATTCCTTTCCTCCTATTTGATTGTTGAATTTTATTTTTTTAGCATCAATCATCGATGCCACACAAAACGGAATAATGAAGAGCCAAGCTAGTATCGTTACTATGTTGAGATACTTTGTGAATCCTCCATAAAAAGTAATTGATATCGAAATAATAGAAAGTAGACTATAAATTACTGGAAAAAATAAACTTCTCACATTCACCTTGAAAAAAATTAATAGGTTATCTATTCATCCCAATTAAAAATTCTTCATTCGTTTGTGTTTTACTTATTTGATTAAGTAAAAACTCCATGGCTTCAATTGGGTTCATGTCGGCCAGGTGTTTTCTCAAAACCCAAAGACGTTGCAAGGTTTCTTTACTGAGCAATAAATCATCACGTCGCGTGCTTGAGGACGACAAATCCACAGCTGGAAAAATTCGGCGATTGGCAATTTTTCTATCTAATTGCAATTCCATATTACCAGTACCTTTAAATTCTTCGAAAATAACTTCATCCATTTTCGAACCAGTTTCAGTAAGAGCTGTCGCAATGATGGTTAACGAACCGCCATTTTCAATTTTACGAGCCGCTCCAAAAAAACGTTTTGGTTTTTGCAAAGCATTAGCTTCAACGCCACCAGAAAGCACTTTCCCGCTGCTAGGCGCAACCGTATTATAAGCACGGGCCATCCGTGTAATACTATCTAAAAGTATAACGACATCATGGCCACACTCAACCATTCGTTTTGCTTTTTCTAAAACGATGTTTGCAATTTTAACATGTTTTTCGGCTGGCTCATCAAAAGTAGATGATACCACTTCTGCTTTTACGCTTCGTGCCATATCCGTTACCTCTTCTGGTCGTTCATCAATTAATAAAATAATTAAATAAACTTCCGGATGATTATACGCAATGGCGTTTGCAATATCTTTCAGTAAAACTGTTTTTCCGGTTTTTGGCTGCGCCACAATTAAGCCACGTTGTCCTTTACCTATTGGCGCAAACAGATCAATGATTCGGGTACTATTTGTTTGAGTAGGATGCCCTGTTAATTTTAATTTTTGATCAGGAAATAATGGCGTGAGGTAATCAAAAGGAACTCTGTCTCTAATGAATGAAGGCTCTCGGCCATTGATTTCCTCTACTTTTACCAACGGGAAAAATTTTTCTCCATCCTTAGGAGGCCTGATACCACCCCTTACAACATCTCCTGTTTTTAGTCCAAATAATTTTATTTGCGCTTGAGATACATAAATATCGTCTGGAGAACTTAAATAATTATAGTCAGAACTTCTTAAAAATCCGTACCCATCAGGCATCATCTCTAAAACACCCTCTCCGATTGCAATGCCATCAAAATTATACTGTACGCGCTCAGGTTTAGGTAATTGTTTATTTTCGTTTTCTTTAGAATCTTTATCTCCTATATTTTCGATTTCATCTAAAGAAATTTGTTTTTCTTCAGATTCAATATTTATTGCAAAATCATTATTAACAACTGCTTTTGGTTCATTTTCAGCTGAAAAATTTTCCTTTGTATTACTAGGATGATGCTTTAACTGCTTTTGCTCATTAGATTGATGAGGGTGTTTTGTGTTTTGATTTAAATCAGAATGATGGTGATTGTTTGTTGAAATATGGCTCTTTAATAAATTTTCTTTATTCTCGTTTTCATGATCAGACAATTCATTTGAGCCATTGAGGTTTTCATCAACTGTTTTAACTTGATTTGAAAATTCAACAGAAGGGTTGGCTTCAAAAAATATTTTTTCAGGTTCAACTTTCTTTTCAATTACTTTTTGAATTCTTGGTTTTTTGATTTTAGGTTCAACCGCATTCCCATTCATGATTGGAAATTGGTTCTGCAATCTGCCAGCTAACTCTGGATCTTTTAATTGTGCATCAATAATTGCTAAGACCAACTCTGGCTTACCCAAACCCTCTGTTTCAACACCAAAATGAGTGCAAATTTCTTTCAGCTGAGGCAAAGCTCTGCCAGTTAAATCTAATACTTCAAACATACTATGTTTAATTAAATGGAAAAATGATTATAAGATTTTTTAATGATAAAATAACTTTATTCTTTATTCTACACTGATTAGTGAGGATTGCTGTAACGCGCAACAAGTATACGCATTAATTTTTAATATCAAAATTATTTTAAATACTTTTTAATGAATTTAAAATCTTGCATATATATTGTTTTTGAACAAAAACTATATTCTTCACTGATTGAATTGGAGCAAACGATAATGATTTTATGTTTTGCATAATCATTAATAAGAAAATGAAACCATTCAATCGATGCTTTATCTAAATTGGAAGTTGGTTCGTCTAATAATAAAATAGGAACATCCGCCAATAGAGCCAGCGTTAACTTTAATCGTTGTTTCATTCCACTCGAAAATTGATGAATGTATTTATGCTGGTGCTCCTTTAATCCTGATAATTCAATAATCTCAACATGAGTTAATCCATTTATAAATGGTTTATAAATTTTATGATGATTGATTAATTCAAACAAAGTAAAATCTTCAATTAATTCTAAATAAGGAGAAGCATAGCTGCAAAATTGATACATTCGTTCTTCATCAATTTTTTTTTCGTTTTGGTAATATGAAATTTCGCCTTCATTTAAACTCAAAAATCCTGATAAAGCTTGCAATAAAGTAGATTTGCCTGAGCCATTTAATCCTAAGATGGCTATTTTTTCTGAATGATGTACCTCTAAATTTAGTTTTCTGAAAATCCACTCATTGCCAAATTTTTTTCCAGCCTCCGCTAATTTTATGTGATATGTATTATTCAAGATATGAGTTGTAAAATTAGCATTTGATTTTAAATAGAAGTTAAAATGGAATGATATCAGCTGTTTTATTTTAGTATTGTCAACATATTCTGATTTTTAAAAAATGTTATCTTTGAACAAATGAAAATCATCAAGCATACTCTTTCTAGCATTTGGAAAACTTGGTTTGTAGTTGTTTTCTTAATTTCATTTTTAGCGCTGTATCCTTTTTTTTTTATAACGATTAAAACGCAACATTTAAAAGCAGCTTTTTTTTTAAAAAGAGTTTGGTCAAGATGCATCGCCTATGGTTCAGGTATATTTCCGAAAATAATATACAAAAGTTTCTCAAAAAAAATGCCTCAACCGTGTGTTTTTGTTGCCAATCACACTTCTTATCTTGATATTATCCTGAGCACTTTTTACATTGATCATTTGGCAATATACATGGGTAAAGCAGAATTATTGAAAGCTCCTTTATTTAAAACTTTTTTTAAAGGGATGAATATTCCTGTTAAAAGAACCAATAAAATTGATGCTCATAAGGCTTTAGAAGCAGCCGCAAATGAAATTGATAAAGGACGAAGCATGGTTATTTTTCCTGAAGGAACCATTCCTAAAAGCGATAAGCTACTGCCTTTTAAAAACGGTGCTTTTAAATTAGCCATCGAAAAACAAGTGCCCATTGTGCCTATTGTAAATATAAATAATAACAAACTGTTACAAAACGGCGGTTTTTTTAAATCAAATGGTAGGCCAGGTATAGCAAAAATTATTATTTTAGAACCCATTAAAACAAAGGGTTTGACAGATCATGATCTTGATGAACTTAAAAGAAAAACACAACATTTAATAGAAAACACTTTAATTGAATACAATGGCAAATAAAATTGATTTAAAAACGGTAGATGAAGTTGCTCATTTAGCTCGTTTAGAATTTACCAACGAAGCAAAACAAGAAATTGCAAACGACTTAAACAGGATGTTAACTTTTATTGATAAACTCAATGAGCTGGATACAGAAGGTGTTGAGCCATTAATTTACATGACAGATGAAGTGAATGTGTTACGAGAAGATATTGCTGTTGATTCTTTAACTCAAAAAGAAGCTTTGAAAAATGCACCCAGAAAAGATTCAGATTATTTTAAAGTCCCTAAAGTTATTTCAAACGATCAATGATTTTTCTTTAATAATTCTAAAAAATAATTCATCCCAGTTTTTTTTTCTTGGCTTAAGTCGTACGAAATTTTATTTTTAAGGTAATCGACAGCATCAAAACCATCAATGTTTTTAGGGTTTTGCAAAATGGCTTCATCAATACTTTTTACGCCTAAAGATAATGCTTGATTGAATTTTTCAATAAAATCCGGAGGTAATAAAATATTGCTAACCCAAACTGCAAATACAAATGGAAGGTTCGTATACATTGTCCATTCTTCGGCTAAATCGATTTGATAAGGATATTTGGTTAAGCCAAAAGTTCTATCGCCAATAATCACTGCGCCAATTGTGTCTGAAATCTGTTCTTCGAAACCTGCGGGAGCATTAACAAATTGTAATTTTTTTTTCCAAAAATATTTATTTAATATTTGAACAAGCGCAATGGATGTTTTAGATTGATGGTCTAATAAAATATGTGTTAATTGATCAAGTGGTTTTTCTGAAAAAAGTTTTACGCTATCAACTTTTCCTTTTGCACCAATGCAATATTCCGTAAAAATATGGTAAGAAGATAATTCAGGTAAAATAGCAACAGGAACTAAACCAATTTGCACTTTGTTATTTTTTATTTTTTGAGCGCAAACGCTTGGTACATCTAATTCTATTTGCAAGTCATTTTTTATCGCACTATTGTTTAATCCAAATAAAAACGGCGTTGTGTTATAATAATTTACGATAGATGCTTTGTACATTTTTTGACTAGAAGTAGGGCGTTATCTTAAAATAGAAATAAAAAATACTTAAAAATTATTTCAAAGCTTGTTCTAAATCAGCCAACAAATCTTCAATATCTTCAACGCCAACACTTAACCTCAATAAATTTTCGACAACGCCAGCTTTATCCCTCTCAGCTTTCGGAATTGAAGCATGCGTCATTGTTGCAGGATGATTGATGAGCGATTCTACACCGCCCAACGATTCTGCCAAAGAAAATATTTTAAATGAAGACGCAATTTTAAATGTTTCATCTAATGATGCATTTTTTAATACAATAGAAATCATTCCACCAAAATCTTTCATTTGTTTTTTAGCAATTAAATGATTGAAATGATCAGTAAAACCAGGCCAATACACTTTTTCTACTTTTGGATGAGATTTTAAATATTCAGCAATTTTTCTTCCGTTAAAGCAATGGCGTTCCATTCGTAAATGCAAAGTTTTAATACCACGCATTACTAAAAAGCAATCCATTGGCCCTGGATTAGCACCGCAACTATTCAAAATAAAATATAATTTATCAAATAATGCGTCATCATTGGTAATTAAAGCGCCCATTACAACATCACTGTGCCCTCCTAAATATTTTGTTGCCGAATGCATCACAATGTCAGCGCCTAATGATAAAGGATTTTGCAAATAAGGAGAGGCAAATGTATTATCTACTACCAGGGTTAATTTATTTGTTTTACATATCTCTGCGCATGCTTCAATATCAACTATTTGCATTGTAGGATTAGTAGGTGTTTCAACCCAAATTAATTTGGTGTTGGAATTAATATACTTTTTAATGTTATCTGCATTTGTCAAATTAATAAAATGAAATTTGATACCATAATTAGCAAATATTTGGGTAAACATGCGGTATGAACCACCATATAAATCGTCCCCAGTTATTACCTCATCGCCTGGACGCAACAATTTAATTACGGCATCTGTGGCGCCCATTCCGCTGCTAAAGCACAAGGCATGTTTGCCATTTTCTAAAGCAGCAATATTTTTTTGAAGCGCCGTTCGGGTTGGATTTTTTCCGCGAGCATAGCCATAACCTTTATTTTTTCCTGGCGACTCTTGAACGAAGGTTGAGGTTTGAAAAATGGGCGTCATAATAGCCCCTGTACTTGGATCTGGCTCTGTACCAGCATGAATGGCCTTTGTGCCAAATTGAAGATTTGAAAAATCCGACATTGTTTAATAACTTTTTTAAATACTTATATGAATTTCTAAAATTAAAGAATAAACTGTGCTCAAATATACCTAAAATTAGTAAACTTGATAAATTAGAGATATTTAAAAGCATTGAAAGGAGAGACGCTACTACTATGTTTGAAGGATGAAGTATGACATCAGTTTTTGATGTTGGGCATGATGTCGGAAATTCTAATCGCAACATGGCCTCAAACAATAAAGCGTCATCATGATCTACTATTCCAAAACGTTTTTTGACTAATAATGCAACGCAAATAAATTCTTTGTTACGAAGAAATTTATAAATTGGAAAATGTTTTTCATAATAAGATGATGTTGGGCAATAAAGTTTAAAATTCTAGAATAAAATTTTTATTTGATTTGATAGCTTTTCCATTTTTAATTTCAGGGTTCCAATTTTTCATTTGTTTTAAAATTTTTGAAATGACCTCAACACAATCACTACAGTCATTTGTCGTATTTACAATTGAATTTACTTCAATAGATTTATTGGCATTGATTGTAATTAGTATTTTAAATTTTCCTTTTAATATAAATTGCGGTTTGGTTTTTGAATGTTCTTGGATGATATAATCTCTAATGCCAGGTTCTCCGCCCAAATAATAAGCCTCTGCATCTGAATTTATTTTGACGCCGTCGATAGCGGATGGTTTATAATGAATTGATTGATCTGCGCTGCTTGCTTTTTGATCTGCAACCTCTTCTTCATTTTTGGCAATCGGTTGTTCTTTAAAAAATTGATTTTCGTTTCCTTTTCTTTTATTCATATTTTCTAAAGCAACATCTGCACTTTCTTTAATGGTACTTTCATATTGTTGCTTATCTATTTTCTGTTCTACTGGCTCTGATGATGCAACTTTTTCGGATTCTGAACTTCTTTTACTTAAAGCATTAATGATGTCAAACTCATTTGTAATTTTAGGTTGTTCTAACTTTTTTGCTGTGGCAGAGCGGTTTGTGATGTCTTCTTTTTTCTTTAGCATAACTTCAGCGTTCTGTTTTGGTTTATTAATTTCTATTGAAGATTGACCTTCTATTTTTTCTAAGGATTCTTCATTTTTTTGATCTTGACTTTTTATGTTTTCATTTAAAACAATGTTGTTTTCTGTCTGATTTTTAAAGTCTTTGAAATAAAATAACGAAAGCGTAATAATCAACGCAATGGATGCAGCCGCAGAAAACCAAATTAATTTGCCTTTTCTTGTACGATTAAATTGATTTATTTTTTTAGTAATGGCAAGATTTATTTCTGCATCTACTTTTTTAGCATTTAAAAGTGAGGAATGTTTTTTAAATCCCTCTAACGCCTCTTTATCAAAGTCATCCAAATTTTCCTCAATGGCATTTTGACTTGAATTATCTTCAATCAAATCAAAAAACTTTATGCTAGAAAGTGGCTTATTTACATTATTATTTTTCATTCCATTTTTTCTTTTCCAATGCTATTTTCGAATTTAATTTTTATATTTCTCTTACCGTTTTGAATATAGCTTTTTACTTCATTAAGTGTAAAGCCTGTTAATTGAGTTATTTCGGCATAAGATTTTTGTTTTAAATAAAATAAATCCACACATTTTTTCTGTTCAATGGCCAATTCATCAATTGCTTTTTCTAGCAACACATATTGATTTTCCTTTTCATCAACTTTATTAGGATGAAATTCATTTCGCGTTTCCATAAATAAATCAACATTCATTTCTAATTCAATATCTTTCTTTAGTTTAGATTGTCGGTTTCTAATCATCATTAAACAGTAATTTTTAGAATATGAATAAAGCCAACTTTTAAAAAACTCAACTTGATGCTTTAACAAATCAGTAAATAATTTTTCAAAAATTTGCATCACTGCATCTTTTGCATCATCTTCATTTTTCAAATACTTTAAAGAAAGTCCTAATACCAAATGGGAATATCGTTTATACAAGATACCAATAAACAGCTTGTTTTCAGTTGTCTTATATTCTGCAATTAATTCTAAATCAGAAAACTGATTGTATTTTTCAAGATAAATCAAATACTTAAAAATAGTGAAAAATAATTTAATATCATTGGCCAAAACATACAATTTAATTACTTTGACTTATTCATTCAAAATGCTAAATTTGTTTGGTATATTTTAAAATTTAATTTGAAATTAATTTACAAATACATGTTTTTGATGCTGTTATCTGTTTTCGGACTCAGCTTTCAGCAACAA
The DNA here is from genome assembly GCA_046345275.1 of Bacteroidota bacterium. Lineage (GTDB taxonomy): Bacteria > Bacteroidota > Bacteroidia > B-17B0 > Aurantibacillaceae > UBA4416. The sequence goes on along the minus strand of JBKDJY010000143.1, from coordinate 25,451 downwards.
GACTTTGATCCAAACTCAAAAGTTAAAGCTGTGTTTTTATATAATTTCACAAAATACTTTGAGTGGCCTCAAAAAATGAAATCAGGCAATTTTATCATTCAAGTTATTGGTAGTAACCCAAGCTTAAATCAAGAGCTCAGTAAAATGGCTAATACAAAGCAAATAGGCAATCAAAAACTTGAAATAAAAAACAACACGCAGTTAGAAAACTCAAACCAACCACATATTATATTTTTATTAAGTGAGGCCTCAGATCGTCTGAAAGAAATTGTAGCTAAAAACAAAGAAAAAGGCTCTCTTATTGTTACAGAGAAAACAGGACTCGCTAAAGCAGGCTCTGCCATTAACTTTGTCGTAATGGATAACAAACAAAAATTTGAATATAGTGTGAGAAATGCCGAAAATGCAGGGTTAAAAACGAGTGCAGAATTTAAGAGTTTATCCATCGTCATTAATTGATAATCATAATTTAAAAAAGATGTTAAAGAATTTAAACGCAAATAATTACCTTAAACTTTCTTTGAGTTTGTTGATATTGTTTGTGAGTAAACTTTATTATTCTCAAAATGATTCTTTGTATAAAGCCCAATCTCTATGCAACGAAAAAAAATTCGAGCAAGTTATTCCCATTATCAATAAAATTGTATTAAATCCCGAAACTTCTTCAGATCCAGCAGCATGGCATATCAGGTCATATGCATATTTACAAACCTACAAACAAGATCGTTCAGCAAACTTTTCAAGAATTAATTTATTAGATACTGCGATGGTTTCTGCCATAAAATCATTGGCCTTAGATGCTAAAGGAGAGTATAAAGAAAATAATGAATCTTTTATAAAAAATGGCGCAGCATCATATTATAAACTATGTACAATTCTCTTGCAAGACTCTTTAAATCCTAACAGTTCAGAGAAGTTATATTTAAAATATAAAAAATACACAAGCATTGTAAACCCAACTTTTGATTTTAAACAAAAAGATATTGAATATTATAACGCCACAGGAGGTTTATTTGGAGATCTTTACACTAAAAATAATTTCAAGCAAAAATATGGGGATCTTGCTAAATTAGCTCTTTTAAAGGTGTTAGAATTGGATTCTAAAAATATTTCAGCAAACATTAATCTTGGGATATTGTATTACAATCAAGGCGCAACTTTAATGCGCGAACTTGAATATGATACTAAATTGGAGCAATTGGAAGTGGTTCAAGAAAATGCTAAAAAATTATTTAAACAATCTTTACCATTTATGATTAAAGTATATGAGCTTCAGCCAAAAGATGCGAGGGCTATTGAAAGTTTGGAGGGCATTTATTCTGCCTTACTTGATGATGTAAAAGCAAATGAGTTTAAACGAAAAAAAGAGGCCCTTAATAAAAAATAAATTGCCTAATGGCTTTTAGATTTACAATAGGAAGAAAAATAGGCACTGGCTTTGGCATACTCCTTTTGCTAACCTTAGTGGCTTTTTTACTTACCATTGTTACCATCACTAAGAGTAAAAAACGTACTGAATCAGTTATTGGACAGGTTACACCATCGGTTTCTATTTTAAAAGAGTTTAACTTTTTACTCCAAAAATCCCAAACGCTTATTTCGAAATGGAAATTCAATCAATCGGCAGATGATGATCCATCAAAATTAGAATTAAGAAATTTAATCAATAAAGATTATCCAGCAATAAAAGTTCATTTAAACGAGTTATCAGCAAACTGGACTTTTGAAGAAAAGGAAAAATTAAAATCCATATTAAATTTTAGTGACGGCTTATTTAAATTATATCGAGAAGATATTATGAGTCAATTAAACTCATGGGAAAGTTATCAAGACGCCAATGTTGGCTTTCTTGTTACACTTCCCTTTGAAGACAGTCAAGAAAAAATTAAAGTATTATATAGTCAACTGAATGGATTGATAATTTTAAAAGAAAAGAACGCAGAAGAAACCATTGGACAAATGTTTAAGTCTTTTAATTTTTTAGATCGATTCGTAAAATTTTTAGGAATAGGTCTTTTTATTGGCGGAATTCTCATTGCCATTTTTACAACCAAGTCTATTACAAAACCCGTACAATTATTAAAAAAAATGTTGTTGTCGATGGGCTTAGGAATTTTACCCAAAGAAAAAATTAATTATAGAACTGATGAAATTGGTGAAATGGGAGTAGCGCTCAATAGCCTAGTGGAATCGATGGAAAGAACTACCGAGTTTGCCAATCAAACGGGAAAAGGAAATTTTGAAGCAGATTATGAACCATTAAGTAAAGATGATAGTCTTGGTCACGCTTTACTTCAAATGAGAAATGATTTATATGAAAACGAAAGGGTTTTGGAACAAAAGGTCATCGAACGAACCGAAGAAGTTGTCAAACAAAAAGAAGAAATTGAGCATAAAACCAAAGAATTAGAAACAGTTTTTAAACAGGTAACCGATAGTATCCATTATGCAAAAAGAATTCAAGAAGCCATTTTGCCTCCTTTAAACTTTGTAAAAAAGGTACTCCCTAATTCATTTATTTTATATAAACCAAAAGACATCGTAAGTGGAGATTTTTATTGGGTGGATAAAAAAGCAGATTGGAGCTACTTTGCAGCAGTTGATTGTACGGGGCATGGTGTGCCTGGCGCCTTTATGAGTATTGTAGGATATAATTTATTGAAAGATATTTTAAATAATTCAGATGCCAGATCTCCATCTGAAATTATGGATTTAATGAATATTGGTGTTGCAAATACACTTCACTCAGGTTCTTCAGAAAATCAAACAAAAGACGGCATGGATATGACGCTTTGTGCGATAAATTATGATACGCTCGAACTACAATTTTCCGCAGCCTACAATCCTTTATATATTATCCGTGATAATGAATTATTGCAATTTAAAGCAGATAAATTCCCTGTTGGAATGTTTGTTGGGGAAAAACAAAACTTCACAAACAATCAAATAAAATTACAAAAAGGCGATCAACTATATGTGTTTTCTGATGGTTATGCCGACCAATTTGGTGGACCAAAAGGTAAAAAATTTATGGCCGGAGGATTTAGAACTTTACTAAGCGAAATGGCAAAATTACCAATTGATAAACAAAAGGTGCAACTGAATCAAACCATTGAAAAATGGAGAGGTAATTTGGAACAAGTAGATGATATATTGGTAATTGGGATTAAAATTTAAACTAAAAATTTAGAAACCCTTCTAATTGTAATTCAATTACTTTTTTTGTTTCTAAATCAGATAAATTGCCCTCAGAATCCAATAACTGATTGACAACACTAATTGGTAATTTGTTGTGATAAACATTTAATTTTAAATAATTTAAAATGTTTGTCAAATGCTCCAAGCCCCTTAAATTTCCTGCTCTTCCTGATGAAACTCCCACCAAACAAGCTTTATTATCTGTCCAAATTTTAGGATTGATGGCATCCAAAAAAACCTTCAAAACACCAGCAAAACTGCCGTTATATTCAGGAGAAACGAAAACAAACTTAGTTTGATGTTCAATGTAAGTATTGATGATTTCTTGAAATTTATCAGAACGTTTACCGTACAAATCAGAACTCAAAAATGATTCTGGCAAATCTTTTAAACTTAGTAAAGAAGCATCAAGGCCCTTTTTTTTTAAAATAGATAAATAAAAGGTGGCAATTTTTTCTGAATTGCTATCATCTCTATTTGTAGCTGAAATAATTGTAATTGAACTCATTATATTATTAACATTTTAAAATAGTTATAAGACCATCTGTTTAAAACTAATAACCGATTAAACTCTTAAATGAACTATTTTTACAAGTCACAAATGTGAACTTTTTTTTGAATAAATCATAATTAACATTAACTTTTAAGACTAACTTTTTGTTTTAGTAATCTAAAAAATCATCGAAATATGTTGCTTGAATATTTTTTAGAAACCATTACCCGAGTTAAGCAAATAACTTTCAATGAAATGGTTCAATCATATTAAAATTGAAATGGCATTTGTTAATCATACTGACAAAGAATTAATTTAAAATTGACATGGGAAAAATCATCGCAATATCAAATCAAAAAGGTGGCGTAGGAAAAACGACATCGGCTATTAATTTAGCTGCTTCTCTTGCTGTTTTGGAATACAAAACATTATTGGTTGATGCCGATCCTCAAGCTAATTCAACATCAGGCGTTGGACTTGATCCAAAAACGGTTACATCAGGACTTTATGAATGTATCATTGGAAATAAAAATCCAAAGGAAGTTATTGTTAAAACGGAAACTCCAAATTTATATTTGCTTCCCACAAACACTGACTTGGTGGCCATAGAATTAGAAATTGTTAATCTCCCAAACAGAGATTATATGATGAAAGCGGCCATTGATAAAATAAAAAATGATTATGATTTTATCATTATTGACTGTTGTCCTTCCTTAGGACTCACCGTTATAAACGCCTTAGCAGCAGCTGATAGTGTTATTATTCCTGTACAATGCGAATATTTTGCCTTAGAAGGAATGGGGAAATTGTTGCAAACCATTAAATTAATTCAAGAACATATCAATACAAGTTTAGATATAGAAGGCGTATTACTGACGATGTACGATCCTAGATTAAAATTAGGAAATCAAGTTGTGGAAGAAGTTAAAATGCACTTTCAAAATATGGTATTTAATACCATCATTCAAAGAAACATAAAATTAGCAGAAGCTCCCAGCCATGGTCAAACCATTATTATGCATGATGCAGCAGGAAAAGGATCATTAAACTATTTAAACCTTGCTCGCGAAATTTTACAACGAAACGGTCTCACTAAAATTTCGGATGAAAACAGAACAATCGCCTTTTCAAAGGAAGATTCTGAATTTAATGAAGATTGATTAAGTAACATGTTTTGAAGAATATTTTTTAAAATAATCTCAAAAAATTAAAAATTAAAAAACAGAACAATGAGTCAAAATAAAAAGCCAGCATTAGGAAGGGGATTAAATGCTTTGTTGCAAAATGCAAAAACAGATATAACCACTAAACAGAATGGAGAAAATACGCCTGTAGTTGGAACAATTGCTTCAATTAGGATTAAAGACATTGAGGCAAATCCTTTTCAACCGCGTTCAAATTTTGAAGAAACTTCCTTGCAAGAGTTATCCGAATCTATTAAACAGCATGGTATCATTCAACCCATCACTGTTAGAAAATTAGGGTATGATAAATATCAACTCATCTCAGGAGAGCGCCGCTATAGAGCAGCTCAAATTGCAAAAATAGAGGATATCCCCGCTTATATTCGTGTAGCAAATGATCAAGCTATGCTTGAAATGGGCTTGATTGAAAATATTCAGCGCGAAGATTTAGATCCGATTGAAATCTCTTTAAGTTTTAAACGCTTAATTGAAGAATGTAATATTACCCAAGAAGAATTGGGTGAAAAAGTAAATAAACAACGAAGCACGGTTACAAATTTTTTGAGATTACTAAAACTGCCAGCGGTTATACAAAAAGGCTTGCGCGATAAACAAATCTCTATGGGTCACGCTCGTTCTTTATTGAGCATCGAAAATGAAGATAAGCAGTTAGCAATCTATGCCTTAATTTTAGAAAATGAGTTATCCGTTCGTCAGGTAGAAGAATTAGCGCGTGACGAAAAATTGAAATTTACCCCAAAAACAACTCGTGTAGAAAAGCCACTAACAACCGAAGATAAACTAATAAATAAAAAGTTAGAGAAAATTTTTAATAAGTCAGTTGAATTTAAAAGAACCATAAAAGGCGATGGATCAATAAAATTAAGCTTTGGCAACGAAACTGAACTCAACCATATCCTTTCGTTTTTTGACATAAATTAACTTACCTATAATTACAAATTAAACGTGATGTTTAGTTTGTTGTTAATTTTACAAAGTGAAAACACCTTTACTTTATACACTTTTCTGCATCATTTTTAACCTTTGTTCTTATGCGCAACTAACGGATTCGACTGGCATTAGACAAGAAAAGAAAAAAGTCATTTACACTTCGGCTCGAAAAGCTGCTACGATGAGTGCAATTTTTCCCGGACTAGGCCAAATCTATAACAAAAAATACTGGAAAGCGCCAATCATCTATTTGGCATTAGGAGGCATTTCTTATTTGGCAATTGATAATCAAAAGCAATATAAATTTTACAGCGATAATCTCTATTTTGCGAATGATAATGACTCTACAACGATAAATATTATTCCATATAGAAATGATGAACTCATTTCTGAAAAAAGAAGATTCAGGAAAAGCAGAGACCTCGCCATTATGTTAGGAGTGCTCGTGTATTTTCTGAATATCATTGATGCCAATGTTGATGCACATCTTAAAACTTTTGACGTGAGTGATGACTTGAGCTTGCAAATCGGGCCTTATACAAATTTAAGTTACAACAATCAATTACAAACAGGCCTTACATTTAAATTAAGGTTTAAATAACATCTAACAAAATGAATATTGCAATCCTAGGATACGGAAAAATGGGCAAGGAAATTGAACTAATTGCCTTAGAGAGAAAACACCAAATCGTTTTAAAAGTTGATAGAACCAATGCCCATTCATTTTCAAAAGAAGAATTAGAAAAAGCGGATGTTGCGATTGAGTTTAGTACACCAAATACTGTCTTACAAAATATTAATAAATGCTTTGAAGTTCAATTGCCTATTGTAGTTGGTGCCACAGGTTGGTATGACCATTTTGAAAAAATAGAAACAGCCTGTAAAGAAAAAAACGGATCATTATTTCATGCAACCAATTTTAGTTTAGGTGTTAATTTATTTATGAAATTGAATGATTATTTGGCGGAATTAATGAATAAATACGACTCCTATCAAGTTGAAATGGAAGAAATTCATCACATCCACAAACTCGATAAACCCAGTGGAACGGCAATTACACTAGCCCAACAAATCTTAAAAAAAATAGATCGAAAAAAAAATTGGAGCATTACTTCAAAAGAAAATGATGTTTTATTTATTGAAGACAAACGAGAAGGGGAAATATCAGGTACGCATATAATTAAATACAAATCTAACATTGATGATATTGAAATTATGCATAAAGCCCATAACCGTAAAGGATTTGCTTTAGGCGCAGTGATTGCAGCAGAGTTTTTAAAAGGGAAAAAGGGTGTTTATTCAATGAGTGATTTAATTTAAAATTACAATTAGCATTGTAAAATCTAATTCATCAAATTATTCTGACCAACGAAAGCTTTCATTTTCTATTTCTGCCAAATCTAACACCCTATCAACAACCGTAGAAACTAAGTCTTCAAATGTTTTTGGTTTACTATAAAATGAAGGTGAAGCTGGGCAAATAATTCCGCCAGCTTCAGTCAACTTTTGCATATTATTGATATGAATTAAATTATATGGCGTATCTCTAACCATTAAAATTAATCGTCTTCTTTCTTTTAAAATAACATCAGCTGCGCGGGTTGTTAAATCATTACTAATTCCAGTTGCGATGCGAGCTAGTGTTCCCATACTGCATGGGCAAATAATCATAACATTATATTTTGCCGATCCTGAAGCAAAAGGCGCATAAAAATTATTTTTGTCATAAAATGTAAATGGATAATTTTTATAATCTTCATTTTCTAATTCATGTTTCCAAACTTCTTTAGCATTATCGCTCATCACAACTCCAATTGATTCAATTTGATGTTGCAATTTTTGTAATTTATCAAGTAATACTTTTGCGTAAAGACTTCCACTTGCGCCTGTAATGCTTACAACTATTTTATGTTTCGTTTTCAATTTTAATGTTTTATTTTAATGCGATATCCGATGGTAAATTCCAAAATATTATTGTAGTAACCCTTATTAAAGTAACGTGCTATAAAATTATTGTAATAAATACTTTGCTTAATATAATTTGGTCTGATGGTAAGAAATGAATTACTGCTTCTAAAATTTACAAACCACTTATCTGATATATTATAACCTAATCCAACTTTCACAGAATATTCAAATTTTTTGAATGGATACAATCCTGTATAATTGCCAATCTGATTTGATTCGTAATAATCTATTAAATATCCAGTTGAAACACCTATATCAAAAATATATTTTTTATTGGAAGTGTAAGTTAATAATAATGGAATCTCGACATAATTTAAATTTAAATAATACGCATTGAAATCATTTTTTTGCGGATTTTGATTTTTTCTAGCGCCCTTTTGTATGTATAAAAAACTTAAACTCGCTTTTAACTTATCTGAAAAAATTGTTTCTACTCCTACTCCTCCTATGAATCCAACTTTATGAAATCCGCTATATGAATCGCCATGAACTTGAGAAGGTGAAACGCCTACATTGATTAGAAAGTTAAATACGTTACTTTTTTCTTGACTAAAAAAACAGCAAGGAAGAAAAAAAATAAAAAATAAAATTTTCATCTGTGGGCTTTATTGTTTTCTATTTATCATTTGGAATAAGTCATGCAAACTAAATTTATATTCTTACTGCTTGAAGCATGTCTATTTCATATCCGCATTAAAGATACTTAATTAATTTTATACCATTTAAGCCTGAAATTGGTCTTTAAACTTCACTTATTGTTCGTATTTATATTTTCACCAATTTAGAATTTGGGCGATCATCATGATGAAATATTCCTTAAATTTGAATTGTGAAAAAACGCTACTTACTTGTATTTACTATTTTATTGATGCTTGCCGTCTCAGCTGATATGGTTGGGCAATGCGCCATGTGTAAAGCATCTGTTGAAAGCAGCCAACATCAAGCAAATTCAGTAGCCGCAAAATTAAACACAGGGATTTTATACTTGATGGCCATTCCGTATTTGTTAATTGGCTTTATTTTTCGCAAACAATTAAGCTCTCTCATTAAAATGTTAAGAGGGAAAAACATTTCAGACGAAGTGTGAACCGCCAGCTTATTTTTTTCTGTTGTTTATTACAAATTAGTTTTTATGCTCAGATAAAAACTATAAAAGTAGTTCGCGACACTTCAAATTGCGATAGACTTGAATTTGCTGAAAGTGCTAATGGAAAAGTTTTTCTAAGTAAGCTTCTTAAGGATAGCCATTTTAGACTCAAGCAATGCGATCAATCTAAAATCATTTTTAATGAAGTTTGTTTTTTAAGAAAAGGTCTTTTACATTGCTTTTCATCCTATTCAGACAGTTTATCGTTTGATTGCATCAATGGAATAAAACGGCTGTGTACAGAAGAAAAAAATCCAAAAATTTTTATAGAGAAAATCATAAAAATAGACCTAGATAAGCGACTTATTAATTTAACTCCAATGACTTTAATAATAATCCAATAAAGTTTGTCTGCTTAAATGTTTCAAGCCCTCGTTGGTGAAGTTGCAACACCATGCTGTCTAATTCTAATTATTTTGTTTTGATAAACTTCATCATCAACTTGCTGCGAATTTTCGTTTTTATTTCTATTATTAATTACATTTGATTAATGGAAAGCCCATTTTAGTCAATTGTAAGCGTTTGTAAGCTGCTATGTTGCGACAAAAATAAATTTGGAAATTGTTGTCTAAATAGTTAACTTTGGCCTTTGAGCAAAGACAGGCAAGTTATAGCCTATAAAAGGTATTTTCTAGACTTTTATGAGAATCAAACTGACGCTGTGCAAGCTAAAATTGAGTGGACATTAAATTTAATTAAAATAACTCCTCATGTACCCAAAAAGTACTTTGATCACATGAGTGGGACAAAAGGACTTTACGAAATTAGGGTTGAAGTAGGAAGCAATATTTTTAGAATATTTTCATTCTTTGACAAAGGTAATTTAGTTGTATTGGAGAATGGTTTTCAGAAGAAAACTCAAAAGACTCCTAGACAAGAAATTGAAAAAGCATTAAAAATTATGGAGGAATATAAAAATGAAAAAGGTAAATAAAAATATCACGACACTTGACGAGATACTCGATAAGAAATATGGTAAAAGTGGCTCCAAAAAACGTGATAAATGGGAGCAAGATTTTGAGTCATTTAGACTTGGCGTTATGCTTGAAGAAGCTCGGACAAAATTAGGTATGACACAAGAAGAACTCGCCGACAAATGTGGCACAAATAAATCTTACATTTCACGTATTGAAAATAATGCTTCGGACATTCGCTTGTCGACGTTAATGAAAATAATCCAACAAGGTTTAGGCGGACATCTTAAATTGACATTACAACTTTAAAGCACGACCCTCTAACAGCAAATAAACCCAAGCGGGCGCTGACTCGGTCATCATTCACGCGCAAAAATTTCGGCCACTTCATGACATTTTATTTGCGGATCACTAAAAAACATTTGTATCTTTAAATAACCTTTGGTCGGTTAAGACAGGTGATGCTTCGTAAGCCCTTCTGGGTCTATTCGCCAAACTTTATAGGCAAGCAGTTTAAAAATCCCAGCATTAAAAACCAGAAATTTTATTTGAATAATGGTAACTTATAAGTTACATTTGTGATAATGGAAAAGGTTAGAGAAGTTATAGCATATAAAAACTATTTTGAAGACTTTCTTAAAGCATAGCGAACAAAAGTACAAGACAAAATATTTAAAATAATTGAAGCTCTAGAAACTCTAGAAAGAGTTCCAGCTAATTATTTAAAAGCTATGCAGGGTATAGACGGACTTTATGAAGCGCGAATACAAATTGGCTCAAACATTTGGAGAGTCTTTTGTTTTTTTGATAAAGGTAAACTAGTTGTTTTATTAAATGGGTTTACTAAAAAGACACAAAAGACTCCCACTAATGAAATAACAAAAGCAATGAGTTTAATGAAAGAATATTACCAACAAAAAAATAAATAAAATGGAAACTAAAAACTGGAAAAAAATAAAAGATTCTGTATATGAAAAAAAGGGGACTGATAGACGTGACGAGCTAGACAGAGAGTTTGAAAGTTTTAAAATAGGTTTGTTATTGCGAAAAGCACGCGAAGACAAACACTTAACTCAAGACCAGCTTGCAGATCTGCTTGACAAAAAAAGGACATTCATATCACGTATCGAAAATAATGGCAGTAACTTGACACTAAAAACTTTGTTTGACATAGTAGAAAAAGGACTTGGAGGTAAAGTGAAAATTTCAATTGAAATGTAATGGTAAACCTAAAGTAGAAAACTATCTGATGTCTTTGACTTCAAAAGAAAATAAAGAGGAAACAATATCTCCAAAAATTTTAAAGTTAATGGGCGTTATTAAATTGCCAAACAATTTTGACTATAAAAAAGAATTGACAAAAGCACTAGCTAAAAAATATAAATAATGCAAAACATTTTCCTAGACACCAATATATTAATTGACTTTTTTGCAGACAGAAAACCATTCTCGACAGAGGCTGCTAAGCTTTTCAGTTACTCATTTAAAAAGAAAATAAACCCCCCTCGTCCTCGTTTGAGCGAAGCGGAAACGAGGACGTTTTAAAAGTGCGTTTTTAACGCACATAAATAACTTTTAAAAATTGCTATAAATTTAATACAGAAAAGAAATTTATATATTTGTTTTAACGAGATGGAGGTTTTGTCACTTAATGAGCTCTTTAAAATCAATTTCTAATACCTGTGCAATTTTTCTATAATAAATAATCGAAGCATTAGCCGTTCCTGCTTCAATGCGTTGAATTTGTCTAAGAGTAGAATTGATTTCAAAAGCAAGTTGATTTTGACTTAAATTATTTTTAAGCCTATATTTACGAACTTTCTCTCCAATACAAACCAAAAATAATTTATCTTCTTTATTAAGCACATATAAATTTTCAATTAATAAAAATTTATGATATGACTTTAAAGTCGTAGTTTTATTTTTTTAAATTTAAAAACCTTATGACATAAACACTAAAATTTTGCAATAAAGGTTTTTCCTGCTAACTTTCCTTAGCCAAAACAAAGCAGAGTAAATAAAATTTAAAAACAAATCTTATTAATTGGATAAACCTTTTTATATTTTTCTTTTGATGATAAACTTTTGTTGTGAAACAAAAAGTCAAGTTAATCTAATACCTAATGGTAGCTTTGAGAACTATAAAAGTTGTTACGTTAACTCTGGGACAATAACATACAATGCTGCTATATTTGATAGTTTGTACAATTGGTTTATACCAGTTGGCGGCGGCAGTACGGATTATTTTAATAAGTGTAGCGATATTACGTGGTCATTTGCTGTCCCTTCATCTGTTCAAGGATTTCAGTATCCAAGAACTGGGAATGGATTTATTGGATTTGCACCGTATGCAAAAGATGCGTTTTTTAATACACTTGCTCATGTCAAAGAATATGCTAGGGTAAAATTAAACACTAAATTGCAAGCAAATACAAAATATTGTTTACAGTTTTACGCCTCATTGAGTGATAGTAGTAATTATAAAACAAACACCATCCAAGGTTTATTTACCCAAAGTGACACTTCTATTTTTAACGAAGATATAGCTAGTGCTTTAGCCCAAATCACTATTAAAAAAAAGTACAGTGATATACAAATTGGACAATGGCAATTATGGGAAGGTGATTTTATTGCACAGGGTAAAGAAGAATATTTTACTTTAGGTGATTTTAGAAACGATAGTGTTATAGATACCCTATTTGTTGCAAATTATCATTACCCTACTTATTTTAACTATTATTTTATAGATGATGTTCAATTATATAAATGTGATGAGTCTGAAATAAACATCCCTAACATTTTTACTCCTAATAAAGATGGAATTAATGATGAATGGGCTGTCGAATATAATGAATTAATGGTTCTTTTTATTTATAATAGATGGGGTAACTTGCTCATTCAGCAAAGTGGATATAAAATTAATTGGAACGGCAATGACTACAGTAGCGGCGTTTATTATTACCTAATTAAAACAGAAACAAAAATATATAAAGGATACATACAATTAATGAGATAAAAAAATTCTTATAGATTATGAAAAATAAATTAAAATTTACAATTATTACAAGTGCGTTTTGCATCGCAGCTAGCGCACAAGCCCCATATTGGAAGTTAAATGGAAATCCAACTATTGGTCCTGACGCAGTTAATGCCACAAACAATGTATTTGGCACATTAGGTAATTTTCCCATCAGAACAATTACCAACAATGTACAGCGTATGCATATAAATCAATCGCTTGCAAATTCAATTAATGGAGGTGCTGCACTTAGTCGTGATGGTTTCGTTGGCATAGGCGTTCCAACGGGCTTCTTTCCTACAAGTGGCGGCCGCGGTCCATATAGTTTATTACACCTAAATGGTACTAATTTCTTAAACACGCCACAACAAAGTGGATACAGAAACTGGATGCGCTATGGGATAACCAGTACGCATAACCAGGATTTGATGTTTATTGGCCAACGTTCAACAGGCGGTAATGATATTACAGATGCAGTGATAGCTTGGGCAGATAATAGTTCGGCAGGAGCAGGGCCTGATAATATGGTGTTTAATTTTTTAGCTGGTCCACAAGGAGGTACAAATGATTTAACTGGGGATGCTTTAAATGGCCGCGAAGTGATGCGCTTAACTGCTATTGGCAATGTGGGCATAGGGCCGCGCTTTAATAATGGCGCTCAACCACAAAGCCAATTGCACATCAATGGCGAAAATGCGGTGCCCGCCTATATTCAAATTACAAATCAAACCGTTACACGTCAAACTGTAACTGATGGATTTCACTTAGGCATTACCAATGCAGGCATTGCAGAGGTAAAACAAAGAGAAAATGCAGATTTACGCTTCTTTACCTTTGATCAACAAAGAGCCGTGATAAAAAACTCTGGAAACATTGGCTTTAATACCAACACGCCAAACAATGAGTTAGAAATTGCTTCACGTTTTGGTAATCCATATTTTGGTAGTGTAAATGGCAGCAGTGGCTTGCGCTTTACTAATTTAAGGTCAACCAACATTCCCGTTAATGTAGGCGTTAATGGTGTAACCAATACCCGTGTATTAACTGTAGATAGAAATGGGGATGTGGTTTTAATAAATAATGGTGGCTTAAACTGTTGGGATTTAAATGGAGATGGTGTATTTCAAATTGCTACCGAAGATAAAAATGGAAACGACATACCAGATGCAGGCGATTGCCGTGGCCCACAAGGCATACCAGGTAACAACGGAACAAATGGAACGAACGGTACTAACGGAACCAACGGCAAAAACTCCTTAGTAAAAACCACCACCGAACCAGCGGGCGGTAATTGCCAAAATGGAGGCGTGAGAACTGACTATGGCATAGATGCCAACAATAACGGCACTTTAGAAGCATCTGAAATAGACCTTGCCCTCACAAAGTATGTTTGTAATGGCGCGCAAGGTCCACAAGGCCCTGCAGGTGGCATTATTAATGCGCAAAATGGTTTAAGTTTATTAAATTCAAATACTGTTGAATTGGGAGGAACTTTAATCCGTCCAACGGTTATTAACCATGCTACTCAATTTTATCAACATGTGGGTTTTGGAGGGAACGCCATTTCTACCCTTTTTGATCATGGAGGCTCCGTGATGAATGCCTATGATGGTAATGGACACGGATTTAATAATTATCCGAATAGCGCAGGATATGCATCCTCTAATAATTTTGTATCCAGTAATGCCAGCACAGGCTTAACAGCTGATGTATATGGCATCAGTTCCTCCGTTAGAGGCGCTACAAGTGCTCGGATGTTTGGCATCGTTTCTAGCGTAGAAAACAATCAGGGGGATAATTATAATTTTTTTGCAAATCAGAATTTAGCATCTCCAACAGCTGATAACTATGGGTATTATGCATGGATCCGTAATGCAAAAAATAATTACGGGACATTTCTTGTTGCCCAAGATGGGATTAATTCCAACACCGGCGGTTCTTTTACTGCTTATAGCTGTAATGTAAAAGCGGCGGTTAATTATGGTGTCATTGCATCAGTTAGTGGCGGGGCAGCAAATTATGGCGTTTATGCATCAGCCTCACCTTATAACGCATGTTCAGGAGCTTATGATAATACGTCCACATATGCTGGCTGGTTTAATGGGAATGTTCATGTAACACAACTATTTACTCAATCAGATAGGAAACTCAAACAAAACATCAACCCACTTAACAATGCATTGGGCATCATTAATCAACTAAAACCAAAAACCTTTGATTACAAACACTCCTCTTTCCCAAGCATGAATCTGCCTCAAGGCTTACAGTATGGGTTAATTGCGCAAGACGTTGAAACGGTATTACCTGAATTGGTAACAGAAAATACCCAACCTGCAAAATTAGATAGTCTTGGCCACGAAGTAGTCCCAGCTTTGAAGTTTAAAGGATTAGAATATGAACAATTAATTCCAATTTTGGTAAAAGCCGTACAACAACTTTCGGCTCAAAACCAAAAACAAGATTCTTTAATTGCTATTTTATCTAACCAAATCAATAGCTGTTGTTCAAAAAATGGAGACAATAGAAAAGTCACAAACAACACTGGCAGCGAAGTGAACCAACAAAACGTTGAGCTAAGTGATAAAGACGCCATTGTGTTGGAGCAAAATGTGCCTAACCCATTTGCTGAACAAACCACCATTAGCTATAATGTGCCTGCAAAAATTGTGAAAGCACAAATTATTTTTTACAATAGCACTGGGCAAATCATCCAAACCGTGGACCTTAAAACCCGTGGAGCTGGCCAAATTAATGTGTTTGCAAGCGACTTAAGCAGTGGCTTATATCATTACACACTAGTAGCAGATGGCAAAGTGATTGATAGCAAAAAAATGGTAAGAGAATAGGAAAGAAGGGATAAGGTGTAAGGAGAAAGGCGTAAGGAGAATTTAGAATTGACAATGGAAGAAGTCATCACTCGTCAATACTTACTCCTTATCCCTTTCTCCTTAAACCTTAATTCTTACTCCTTAACCCTTTCTCCTTATACCTTAAGCCTTACATCTTACTACTACTATGAAGTTTGCAATCACGCCCTTGTTGGTTTTTTCAACAACAAGCCATAGTTTTTATTTCATAAGATTTTAAAAAATCAAATTCGTATTTCATTGCAAAATAATGTTTAGCAGAAAAATCATCATAGCCTGTTTCGTGTTCACATAACCTAGCTCTTACAAGATTTCTATAAATAAAATTTAGTTTTTGTAAAAAAAAACATCTGATCTCATCATCTCTCCAGGCCAACACACATTAAAAATTTACAATCGAATTTAATAGTCTATCTACTCTTCTTTCAATATCGTGTACTCAAATGAATTCAATTGATACGTTAAGGCATCTTTTAAATTTTTAATAAAATCATTTCCGTATTTACTGTAATACATGCTAAAATTATCGTACCGTTCTTGAGGAATTTGATTGGGAAATAATTTTGACTTTATACTCCAAATCTGATTTACCTCTGTTTCTGATTTTAGCTTTAATGCCTTATTTATTTTTTGATCCAAGTTTAAAATTCCATTGAGTGTTTTCTGTTTCTCTGCTTCTACACTGCCTATTAAAGATTTATCAATGGTTGAAATTAGTTCCGCAATGGAAGCAAATATTGAATTTATAGAATTATTAAATTCGTCAAGGTGTTTGTCGGCGTGTTCAGTTTTAATAAAGTCTTTGATTAAACTCTCGGTTTCTTGAAAAAGCGACACTGCTTTTAAATTAAATTTTTCTATTTTTTGCTGTGTTCCCTTGTCAATGAGCATTACTAAATGTCGCGGTATTAAAATTGGAAAATTAATTTTGAATGCATCAAACATGTGTTTGTATTCCAACCAATAGGCCAATTCACCTGGTCCGCCAACGTAAGCAATATTTGGTAATATTTTTTGTTGATATAATGGTCGCAACACCACATTCGGACTCAATTTTTCTGGATTAGACTCAATGATGTGTTCTAATTCTTCTCTACTAAAACTCATTTGAGTATTCAATACCTGATAACGGTTGCCTTGTTTTTCAATGCGTTCTCTTAAATTCGGTTCGGTATAAAAAACATTGATGATCCTTGGAGAAACCTGCGTTTCGTAATTGAAGTTTAGTTCTTTAATAGTTTTGGTAACGGATTCAAAAGCCTTATTTTCGAACATATCGGCTTTAAATTCTTCAATAAATAATTGCTTTAAATGTTTGTCGTTCCCATCCAATGTAATCAATCCATATTCGCCAAATAATTCATTGACAAGATATCTTGTGGCATTGGATAAATTATTGTTTGTTAAATAAGCATTTTCAAATAGTTGAATTAAATGATTGACATGTTTATGATCTCCTAAAATTGTTTTTAAATCTGAAATCACTTGCTGAAGACCATCAGTTTTAAAATTTCCCACACTTCCTTTTTCTTCGGAATTCCATACAACTTTTTTTCCAAAAACTTGCACATGGTTTATTTCTTCAAAATCATGATCTTCACTAGCCATCCAATAAATTGGGACAAATTTCTTGCTTGGAAATTTCACGCTGAGTGTTTCGCATAAATTGATGGTTGAAATGATTTTATATATAAAATACAAGGGTCCGGTAAACAAGCAAAGTTGATGACCAGTGGTAACTGTAAATGTATTTTTATTATTTAATAAATTAATATTGTCGATGGTATTAGAAGTTGTATTTGAAACCAATGCAGATTGATGATGTAAACGCTCAACTAAAACAGATCTATTATGGTCTTCAAAATTTGTTTCTTGAAGGTAGGATGAAAAATCTTTTTCACTGAAATGGTATTTGTAAAATGGTTTGACTTTCTCTGATTGTGAAATATAATCTAGAAACAAGGAAGAGAAGAGATTTGTATTTTCTAGTGGGATAAACTGTTTAAGAAACATATAGCAAGGTTAAAATATAAAATGATCATTCAAAGATAAAAATTAAAACCTCAGCAGATAGCGTCTTTAAATTGCTGTCATCATTAAAAAACATGACGTTTTAAACTATTTCTTCTCCTTATCAAACTGTCCTGTTTTTTTGTTGTAGCCAAACGGACAGTGTTTACAAGAATTTTTACAGCAATATCCGCGTTTTAAATGGTATTTCTCTGTAAACAAAATATAACCTTCGGGGCTAACATAATAATCTTCTGGATCCAATTCCTTTTTAAACATGATTTAACAAAGGTATGTAAATATCAATTAAATTTGTCAAAGTCATGTTGAAGCAAATATTACATTTTCTATTAATTGTAAATGGAACCATTTCCGTTTATTCACAAAGTGATTCTTTATCTAAATTTAAAAACCATAAATTAGTTATAGGTGGAGATTCTAATTTAGTGTTTTCGGGCACGAGAATTATTACTAAAACTGATACTACTAGAAATCATAAAATTGAATTGAGCGGATATGTTAGCGCTTATTTTGCTAATTATTCTGATGAAACGGTTGTAAATGGATTTGTTCAATTTCCGACTATGGCTCCACGTAATAAACAATTCGGATTAAATTTAGCACAAATAGGCATGGAATACCATGACCAAAAAGTAAGAGGAAACATAACTTTACAATATGGCGATATCCCCGAAAGTAACTGGCCAAAGCCATTTACTTTAATACAAGAGGCTCATGTAGGTATTCAATTAATAAAAAAACTATGGCTAGATGCAGGGTTTTTTAAATCACATATCGGATTAGAAAGTACTCAGCCACGTGAAAACGTAACTTCCAGCATGTCAGTAATAGATTATTTTGAGCCTTATTATTTTAGCGGGGCAAAACTAACTTATCAAGTAAACACAAAACTAACTTTACAGTTAAATGTTTTTAATGGTTATAATACATATGTTGAAACAAATAAAAATAAAGCGATTGGTTTTTCTGCCTTATATGATTTTAACGATTATATTTCTGTGACTTATAATTTATTGTCATGCGACGAAACACTGGATCAAATCAAAACAAAGCATCAACGGTTATATCATAATTTATACGCAACCATTAAAGTAAAAAAGTTCAGTTTGGGTGTAGAAGCAAATTACGGCACACAAAAAAATAGTTTATTGATTGATACCACTAAAACCGCATCCACGAATAGTGCTTTGATGGTTTTAAAATATCAAATTTTTAAAAAAATAGGACTATATGGTAGAGCTGAATATTTTTCTGATAAAAATAAAATACTCACCAACCATATTTTTTTAGGAGATAATATTTATGGTGGAACTATTGGAATAGAATTTAAACCAGAAAAAAATGTCGCTGTAAGCATAGAGCATAGAACTTTGCAATGTGATGCTTTCATTTTTAAAGAAAAAAATTATTTTACAAATCAACGTAGAGAATTAATTTTTTGTTTAGATGTATGGTTTTAATTTAGATAAATGATAAACTATAATCCCATCCTACAAGTTATTGACTATAAAAATTTACAAATAAGTGTGTTACGTTTAGATTTAATTCATCCTGAGATATCAGGGAATAAATGGTTTAAATTAAAATACAATTTGCAACAAGCTATGATCGAAGATAAAAAATGTATTGTAACATTTGGCGGCGCTTATTCAAATCACATTGCAGCAACGGCCTTTGCTTGCAAAGAGGCTGGAATAAAATCAATCGGAATCATCAGAGGCGAAAATTATTCGAATCTAAACAACACATTAGCGCAAGCAAAAAAAAATGGCATGGAAATAAAATTTTTAACCAGACAAGATTATAAACTTAAAAACACAGAAGCTTATCAAGAAGATTTTCAAAAACAATTTCCAGATGCCTATATCATCCCTGAAGGAGGAGATAATGAATTAGGTGTTAAAGGTTGTGAAGAAATTTTGACCCAACAAACACGTTCATTTAATAATATATATTGCGCATGCGGCACTGGAACTACTTATAAAGGCATCTCAAATTCTTTAGCTGAACATCAAAAACTTTATGGAATTAATGTTTTAAAATTTGAAACTCAAACTGAACAAAAACAATCCAACATATTAAACCAATACCATTTTGGCGGTTACGCCAAACACACAGCAGAATTATTAAATTTTAAAAATTGGTTTGAAAAAACATTTGGTATCGCATTAGACTATGTGTACACAGCAAAATTATTTTTCGCCGTTTTTGATTTAATCGATAAAAAAGAATTGCTTAAATCAGATCAAATTTTAATCATTCATACTGGCGGCCTGCAAGGAAATATTGGTTATGAAAAACGTTATAATCTAAATCCTAATCGCCAGGTTATTGATCCAGAAGGATAAACTTGGTTGGGTTCATAGCCAGGATAATTAATGTATTTTTTTGAAAGTTTAAAAAATCCAAATCCGACCGAAAGCGTATTTGTAAATTTTTTACCACTACTTTGAAAAATCCCATTTTGCAATTGAAATGAAAGGAATTCAATTCCTCCAAGTGTTTTTGCAGTTCCATAGCGAAAACGAGGGCCAAAAAAATATTTTAACTCTGGTTTTAAATCATGATAATAATTGATATCCATGCCGCTTATTAATCCAACTCCACTTTGGTCTGAGTTAGCGCCAGATGATGTTGATGAGCTTGAAGAAGAATTGCTCGGTGTAGAAAGTGCATTTAAAACATTAATCACATTATAAGTTAAACTAACAGGGACAGTAACTCCTATACTCTTATTTGCAAAAAGTCGCTCATAAGAAACGGTTAGCCTGCCAGCGATAATTTGAACAGGATAAAATCCTAGTATCCCATTTGGCAAAAGTTGTTCTTTCTCCTTCCATTCTTTCATTTTCCTTTCTTTACGCTGTTCTCTTGTTTCAAAAAGATCTTCAGTCTTTATGTTTAGTTGGTTTTCAGATGAACCAAAAATATAAATCCCACCACTTTTATATTCAGCTAAAAGAACCTCTTTTTTAGAAACTGTTATTGCTTGACTATTTTCCAAGGTATCTTTATACGTAATGGTATTTGCGGAAATGGCCAAAATTTTACAAAATAATGAAGTCCCATTTTTGAAAAAGACTTTGTCCTGAGCATAAAAACTTTTACCCATCAATAGCAGTGATGTTATTAAAAAATATTTTTTAATTGAATCCATTTCTAAAATCGATATCCAAAGCAATATCCTAAATAAGCTTTTGGTAAACTTGAATTTGTACTTGTACCAATACTCAAAGCATTTGAATTCAAAGAGATTCCAAGGGAACCAAAAATTTTAAAATTAAAAAATGGCGAAATTCTATAAATCCAACCATTTGATACCATGAGTGCCAATTGATTTCCTGAAGCATTGGCATATATTTTTTGGTTATTGATTGTATTTATTAATTCTTTATAATCATATGCCATGTACTTTCCTAAAAGCCCCACAAAATATTGAACCCGTTTTGTATTGCGTGGCATAAAATTTACACCAAGGCCTGCGTCATATTTTTTTTTCGCATTTTCTTTCCCATCCGCAATGAAAAAATTTAATATTCCCATCCGCGAATTAAAATTATAACCGCCTAAAAAAGAAATGGACATTTTACTGTTAAATAATTCTCTGTCATAAATTAAAGTTATATCACCATTTGCAAGCGCCAATGCATTGATCGATAATAAATTTTGATTCATGTAATATAAATTTGGCGCAGCCATTTTTTTTGGATTCTCGCTTGTTGATTTTACAACTTCAGGCGTTACTTTTTTTGGCTCTAAAGGAGTTGGATTTGAATTTATAATTTCCGTTTTTTGATTTGCATATTCAATTAAAACGATTTCTGTTTTTGAAACAGCATAAGTAGGCCCTTCCAAGTTTCCTAATTCCTTGTATTTTATATCATTCAAATTAATTTCAGTAACCTTAACAGTAAGTTTGTTTCCATTTGAAAAATACAAAACATCCTGAGCGAATATCTCTTGGCCAAAAAATAAAAAAATTAATACGGCTTTATTTCTCATCATAATTTTATAAAAATACATATAATATGGTAAAATAAAGACCGAGAGAACACATCAATTTTTAGACAAATATCCACTCTGTTTTTTTTATTAAATTAGTCGTCCCATAAAAGCGCAATGTTAAAATTAAAAAATTACATAAATGGCGAACTAGTTGAACCCATTTCAAATCAATATATAGATAATTATGACCCCTCTCGCGGTCAAGTATATTCATTTATTCCGGATAGTGATGAACGTGATGTAGCGTTAGCAATACAAGCAGCAGATGAAGCTTTCAAAACCTGGAGTGTTACTCCCAAAGATATTCGGTCAAAATATCTTTTAAAAATTGCTTCATTAATCGAAGATAATTTACACGAATTATCTGTTGCTGAAAGCATCGATAATGGTAAGCCTTTAAATCTGGCTAAATTGGTAGACATTCCAAGAGCCGCTGATAATTTTAATTTTTATGGCACTGGCATTTTACATTATGCTTCTCAAGCACATGGCATGGAAGATACAGCCATTAATTATACTTTACGTCAGCCTATTGGAGTTGCTGGGTGTATCTCTCCTTGGAATTTGCCTTTATATTTATTCTCATGGAAAATAGCTCCTGCTTTGGCAGCTGGCTGTACTGTTGTTGCAAAGCCTTCTGAAATCACACCCATGACCGCCTTTTTACTTTCTGACATTTGCATTAAAGTTGGTTTGCCAAAAGGCGTATTAAATATAATTCATGGTTATGGCCATAAAGTTGGAAGCGCCATAGTGTCGAGCAAAAAAGTACCTGTTATTTCTTTCACTGGCGGAACAGCGACTGGCTCTGCTATTGCAAGTGTGGCAGCACCCATGTTTAAAAAATTGTCACTAGAGTTAGGTGGGAAAAATCCTAACATCATATTTGCTGATTGCGATTATGATAAAATGTTATCGACAACGATGCAATCATCTTTTTCAAATCAAGGACAGATTTGCTTGTGCGGCTCACGCATTTTTGTTGAGAAATCCATTTACGAAAAATTTAAAACTGATTTTGTTGCAAAAACTAAAAAATTAGTCATTGGAGATCCAATGGCAGCCACTACAAAAATTGGCGCCGTTGTTTCAAAATCACACATGGAAAAAATATTGTCGTATGTTGAATTGGCAAAACAAGAGGGAGGAATTGTTTTAACTGGTGGAAAACGATTTGCGATGTCTGGCGAATTTGAAAACGGATATTATGTAGAGCCAACAATTATTGAAGGGTTAGCTTACAATTGCCGAACAAATCAAGAAGAAATATTTGGCCCCGTTGTTACCATTGCGCCATTTGAAACTGAAGAAGAAGTGATGTTGTATGCAAACTCAACGCAATATGGCTTAGCTTCTACGGTTTGGACACAAGATGTTACAAAGGCAAATAGGGTAGCTGCTAATTTACACACTGGCATTGTTTGGATAAACTGTTGGTTATTGCGTGATTTAAGAACGCCCTTTGGTGGAGTTAAATCTTCGGGTGTTGGTCGTGAAGGTGGTTTTGAAGCATTAGACTTCTTTACAGAACCAAAAAATATTTGTATAAAATTAAAATAAAAAAATGTTAGAAAATAAAGAAAGAACTGAGTTAACAACGATTGGAGAGTTTGGATTAATTCATCATTTAACCGAGCATGTTGAAATTTATCATTCGTCTTCCATCAAAGGCATTGGGGATGATGCAGCAGTTATAAAATACGAGCATGAAAAACATACGGTTGTTTCTACGGATATGTTGGTGGAAGGCGTTCATTTCGACTTAAGCTACGTGCCTTTAAAGCATTTGGGTTATAAAGCTGTAGCTGTAAACTTAAGTGATATTTGCGCCATGAATGCAACACCAAAACAAATAACTGTAAGTATTGCAGCTTCCAACCGATTTTCTGTTGAGGCCTTGGAAGAACTATATAGTGGGATTTTATTTGCTTGCCAAAAATATCATATTGATTTAATTGGCGGAGATACCACTACCTCTCCAAGTGGCTTAATCATTAGTATCACAGCCATTGGTGAAGCAAATAAAAATGACATTGTTTATAGAGATGGTGCAAAAGAAAAAGATTTACTCTGTGTGAGTGGAGATTTAGGAGGCGCTTACATGGGCCTACAAATATTAGAAAGAGAAAAATTTGTATTTAAAGATAATCCGACAATTCAACCCGATTTAGTTGGCAACGATTATATTTTAGAACGGCAGTTAAAGCCAGAGCCAAGGGTTGATATCGTCGACTTATTAAAAACTTTAAAAGTAACTCCAACAAGTATGATTGATGTGAGTGACGGACTAGCTTCTGAAATCTTACACATTTGCAAACAGTCAAATGTAGGTTGTGAATTATATGAAGAAAAAATTCCAATAGATCCTCAAACTTTTGATCGCGCTCGTGAATTTGATTTAGATCCAACCGTTTGTGCATTGAGCGGCGGCGAAGATTATGAATTGCTTTTTACCATTCCAATAAGTGATTATGATAAAATTAAAAATGTTCCGGACTTTACTGTGATTGGACATATTACTGCAACATCAAGTGGGACTAATTTAATTGCAAAAGCTGGAACATCTCATCCAATTACTGCACAAGGCTGGAATTCATTTAAGTAAAACTAAAAAAGCAAATCAAATAAAGACATTATGAACAACTCAATTGAATCTTCTAAAGCACCAGAACCCGTTGGGTTATATCCACATGCCCGACGCGTTGGTAATTTATTATTTTTAAGTGGGGTTGGTCCACGCGAAAAAGGAACAAAAAAAATTCCTGGGGTTGAATTAGATGAAAATGGCAATATTGTTTCTTATGATATAGAAGCGCAATGCCACAGCGTCTTTAGAAACATCAAATATATTTTAGAAGATTCTGGCAGTAGTTGGGATAAAATTGTAGACGTTCAAGTTTTTTTAACAAACATGAAAGACGATTTTAAAACCTACAATAAACTATGGGCAGAATATTTTTCAGTAAATCCGCCTTGTCGTACAACCATTGAAATTAATTGTTTGCCAACGCCAATTGCCATTGAGCTAAAAGTTATTGCCACCATTGACGAATGATTTATAAATGTAATTAATCTGCGAGTTATGCCCAATGCAATGACGACCGAAAAACACAAACAGACCGACAGAAAAAACTAACTTTGGACTGTAAAAATTGACAACAGAATTAATGACTTTAGACCAGTATATTGACAACATAAATAAACGATTTAAACTTGGAAATGCGACCGAGCATACTTTTCGTGGCGACCTACAACAACTATTAGAAAGCTTAGTGCCTGACATCAGGGCAACCAACGAACCCAAAAGACAAAGTTGCGGAGCCCCCGACTACATTCTGACCAAAAAAGAAATTCCAGTAGGTTTTATTGAAGCAAAGGACATTGGCGACAAAGACCTTGAAGGAGCAAAGAAAACAGGCAACAAAGAACAGTTCGACCGTTATAAGGCTTCGTTGAATAACTTAATTTTCACGGACTATTTAGACTTCCATTTATACATTGACGGAATTTTTATTACAAAAATTGCAATTGCTGAAATACAAAACGGAACCATAGTTCCGTTGCCCAACAACTTTGCAACTTTTACAAATCTCATCAAAGACTTTGCTTCACACGTGGGGCAAACAATAAAAAGTTCAAAAAAACTGGCAGAAATGATGGCGGGCAAAGCCCGC
>JBKDJY010000142.1:0-14487 GCA_046345275.1 Bacteroidota bacterium | reverse complement strand
AGGTACAAAGTTCCGTTTTTTCCGCTACTGCTTATGATTCCACTGTTGCTTTTGGATGCAGATAAAATCAAGAGGTTTCAGTTTTTAAGAAAAAAATAAGCAGTTAGCGCAAATGATTATATTTATTCACTCTCAATAATTATTAATGAACTTCAATCATTTTTTTCGAAAAAAAAGCATCAGTTCTATTTTATTAAAAGCTGATTTAGAACAAAAATCAAATGGTGGATTGGCCAAACATTTAGGTGCGAAAGATCTTACAGCTTTGGGCATTGCGGCCATTATTGGTGCTGGTATTTTTACAACCATAGGCCAAGCGAGCGCTGACGGAGGACCTGCGGTTATTTTTTTATTTATTTTTACGGCTATTGCTTGTAGTTTTGCTGCATTTTCTTACGCAGAGTTTGCGAGTGTACTTCCTGTTTCTGGAAGTGCATATACTTATAGTTACGTTGTATTTGGCGAATTATTTGCTTGGATTATTGGCTGGGCTTTAATCATGGAATATGCTATTGGTAATATCACTGTTGCTATAGGTTGGAGTGGATACTTCACTGGTTTTTTGGATGGATTAGGATTTCATTTACCAGAGTGGATGACAATTGATTATTTCTCTGCTTCTGAAGGATATGCGATAGTTGTTAATGAAATGTCCCATGGAAAATTATTGTCAGATTTTAGCTTTAATTTACAAGAAACTTATTTGGCTTGGACCAAAGCTCCAGTGATGTTTGGATTTCATGTTATCGCAGATTTACCTGCATTATTAATCATATTTTTAATCACATTATTAGTCTATCGAGGGATTAAAGAATCGAAAAGAGCAAGTAATATCATGGTAATTATTAAACTCGTTATTGTATTATTAGTCATTGCAGTTGGTGTGTTTTATGTTGATTCAAATAATTGGCATCCTTTTGCACCAAACGGAATTACTGGCGTTTTAAAAGGAGTATCTGCCGTTTTTTTCGCCTATATAGGATTTGATGCCATTAGTACAACCGCCGAAGAATGTAGAGATCCACAAAAAGATTTGCCAAAAGGCATGATGTGGGCAATTATTATTTGTACTTTTTTATACGTCATCATTGCTTTGGTATTGACTGGAATGGTTAATTATTCTGATTTAGCGGTTAATGATCCATTAGCATTTGTTTTCGATACATTAAATTTAAAATGGATGTCGGGAATCATTGCTATAAGCGCCATTGTGGCAATGGCTGGCGTTTTACTCGTTTTTCAAATTGGGCAACCTCGCATTTGGATGAGTATGAGTAGGGATGGCTTGTTGCCTCGTCAATTTTCAAAAATACATCCAAAATTTAAAACACCTTCATTTGCAACCATTGTGACGGGTGTAATTGTAGGTGGCGGTGCTTTATTTATGAATATGGCAACGGTTACTAATTTATGTAGCATTGGAACTTTATTTGCTTTTGTCATTGTTTGTGCTGGAGTATTAAGGTTAGAAAAATTACCCAACTTGCCCGAAAGAAAATTTAAAACACCTTATATAAATTCTCAATTTATTGCACCAATCATTTTATTATTAGCTCTCTTATTGTCCTATATTTTTAATCGCAATGATGTTGTAAATTTTTTAGGATCTTTCGAAGTGGGAAATCATCATTTTGAAATAAAGATATTTCTAAAAAATTTACCGATGTGGATTTTTGTAATCGTTTCAATTTACTTGAGCATTGATTGTTTCAAAAATAAACATTCTTTAATACCTGTCTTAGGCTTAATTTGCTGCTTATACATGATGGCTCAAATAGATTTAATAAACTGGATTGGATTTACAGTTTGGCTTATTATCGGACTCTTAATCTATTTTGGATATAGTTTCAAAAGAAGTAAATTAAATCACACTTTGGAAAAGCCCTGAAGCGAAGTAATTTATGATGACTGAATTGATTTCTATTTGAAAGTCTCTTGCTCAAAACTTAAAACAATTATTAAAATCAATGCTTTTGTAATCGTTAGAGTTTTTATCCAATCTTTTGACTGGATCGTTTACAAATTGCTACTGATCATAAAACTCCTTTCGCTAAAGGCTGGCAGGCTGGGAGCACCTTCATAAAAATATTTTATTTCATCTTTAGCATCCATTAAACCTAAGCTGTAAAGTATTGGAACAAAATGGTCTGGAGTAGGTGCAGCAAGTTTTCCGAGTTTATGACTTGTTTCATAATTAATAATACTCTCAATCTGTCTTTCATCAATTTGTTTCTTTATCCATTGATCATATTCTACCTCCCAGCCATATGGCGTCATATCTCCGACATACAGTTTTTTTCTGGCTAATTGAAGGTTATGAATAAGAGAACCACTTCCAATTATTAATACACCTTTCGCTCGTAAAGATTTTAATTGCTTGCCCAATTCATAATGATGGCTGGGTTTGGCATGATAATCAATACTCATCTGAAAAACTGGTATGTTTCCGTTAGGAAATAGATGCATTAACATTGGCCACGCACCATGATCTAAACCCCAATCTGTGGTTTCCTCAATGGATGGAACAATTTTTTTAATCTCATGAGCAATGTCTGGCGCGCCAATGGCTTGATATGTTACATCGTAATAGTTTTTCGGAAATCCATAGTAATCATAAATTTGTTTTTGTTCCTTTGAAATATTGATGAATGTTCCTTTTGTACACCAGTGGGCTGAAACAACCACAGCAGCTTTCACTTCATAATTTTTTTGCAAATCTTTTCCTAATTCATAAAGTGTTTTCCAAAATGGCCGTTCCTCTTTTGTCATCGGAATGTCCATTGGATTTCCATGAGAAGTGAATAAAACTGGAAGCTTTTTGCCATTGGGGTGAAATTGCGTCGTTATTTTTTTAAATTCCATTAAATTCATCGCGGTAGTTGAAATAGATTCTAAAGCTACAAATTTCAAAACATTTTAAGGTCAAATAGTTAGCTATTTTTTGTAATCGAACCCAATTAAAAATTTTAACATTTTCAGGCACAGTTTTTGATATATAAACGACATGGTTAACTGGAAAGATTTATCAATGGCTGCGATAGTTATAATAGCTATCGTCTTTTTCTCCTTAAAAAGGAGTTTTTTACAAGCGTCTATTAATTCGCAAGAGAATAGAGCAAGTAATTATATAGCTCAGGAAGATCTTGAAATTTCATTTGCTTCGGAAAATAATGATGCGAAATTTAATGAAGATTCTGACATAAACTGGATGAGTTTTGAAGAAGCTTATTTAAAATGCAAAAAAAATCCACGACCAATATTGGTTGATATCTACACAACTTGGTGTGGCCCATGCAAATTAATGAATTCACAAACCTTTAGCAATTCTAGAATTTCAAAATACATTAATGAACATTTTTATGCTGTGAAATTTGATGCGGAGAGTAAAGACACCGTAAAATTTGATTCTTATGTTTTTGTAAGCACTGATCCATCAACTGAAAATGCACCCCATCAATTTGCAGCTTCAATTTTAGACAATCAATTGTCTTACCCATCCATTGTGTTTTTAAATAATCAGGTTCAACGCTTAGATATCATTAAAGGCTTTCAACCTCCTAAAACATTTGAGTTTGTTTTAAATTATTATGGTTCGGGCCAATATCAAACTACCAAATGGGAAGATTTTCAGAAAACATTTGCTTCTATTATTGATTAGTTTTTCAATGATTATGTTATCTCCAAATACCAAATATATACTCGAGCAATTTATCTTGTAAACAAAAGGACAATGATGATAGCTCATGTTGATAATTAACAAAAAAGCAAATAATTTTAAACACTTAAAAAAAACTAACTATTAATTTTAGGTTGTTATTTAAACATGAATTGAACAATTTTCGAGTAATAAAATACAATCTTCCTTTTTACAAAATACCAATCAGGAATTAGAGGCTATTGAACCCATAAAGCCTAATAAGAAAAAAACTAAAAGAGTTGAATTATTCACCACTAGTCATCGGAAATTTTATTTAACTAAACGCTTTCCCTTTATTCATTCAAGGATAGTAGGAATTAAGGGTATGTTTATAAAGCGAAAGTAGACTAATTCGAATCATCTAAATGACAAAAGCCATAATTTTATTGCCTACTTTTAACACATGAAATTATTAGTCTCTTCATTCATTTATTTAATTTTTTCGTTTGCAGTAAAATCACAAACCATTGCGGATTTAAATCATAGATTTAGCACCTATTTAAATTTTAAAGAATCGCTCAATCATTTGGTTTCGTTTCATCAAAATGCCGTTTCTATTAATAATATGGGAAAAGCTGAATTTACTTTTTACGAGAACGAAATAAATTGCTTAAGCCATGTATTTACTAATTTTAAATCAACTGAATTAATTAATTTTTACAATTGGAAAAAAAATAAAATTCTTACTACAAAACAAATTGATAGTTTGTTCAATAAGATAGGAAGCACTCATAAAAATGTAAGTCCGTCGTTAAAAGGTAAACGCATAGCCATTGATGCAGGACATTTTGCTGGCAACATGGAAGTAGCAAAAATTGAACAAAAGTTTATTGAATTTAAACCCAGTCTAGAAAATAAATTAAGAGACACCATTCGTTTTAATGAAGGTTTTTTAACTTTTCAAACTGCCGAACTCTTAAAACATCAATTAGAAGCGCAAGGTGCAGTTGTTTTTATGACTCGCCCTCAGCAAAATTATACTTCTTTTCAAATAACCTACGATGATTGGATATTAAGAAAAAAGAAAAGAACACTTGATAGTTTATTAAAGACAGGCGATATAAGTTATCAAAGACACGCTACCTTAATGAAATTATCATCACAAAAATTATTTTGGGAATTTTTCAGAGATTTTGAATTAATGGAACGAGCTCGAATTATTAATGAATTTAAGCCAGATGTTTCAATCATCATCCATTATAATGTAGATGAAAAAAATACAGATTGGAAAAGTCCAACTTCAAAAAATTATACCATGGCTTTTATTGCGGGAGGAATCACCGCAGATAATTTTTCTAAAACAATTAATAAAATTCATTTTTTGCGATTATTAATCAGCAATCAAATAAATGAATCGGAGCGATTATCTTCACTTACAGTAAATCAATTTAATAAACTCATGAACATAAAAATTGCTAAAAAAAATGATGCAGATTATTTGCGAGAGAATTGCTTAAATACGCCATCAGTCGGCGTATTTTGTAGAAATTTAGCTTTATGCAGACACATCAATTCTACCTTGGTTTATGGAGAGTGTTTATACCAAGACAACGAAAGTGAATGTGTGAAATTAAGTACGAATGATTACGAATTGAATAATCAAAAAATACCCAAGAGAATTTATGAAGCTGCCATGAGTTATTACCATGCGGTTAATGAATTTTTTAGTAAATAAAAAAGAGATGAATTATTCTGAAACAATCTCTCATTTAAAAGAAGATACTCAAAAATTGAATCGAGAAGAGTATGAAAATTGCGAATTTATTCATTGCATTTTTTCTGATTTATCAAACCTTAAATTTATTAACTGCGCTTTCAAGTTTTGTGATCTCAGTAATTGTAAGATTTATAACAGTATGTTTCAAGACGTTAATTTCAGTAATTGCAAATTATTAGGAATTAATTTTTCACTAGCTAAAGATTTTGCATTCGCACTCTTTTGTAAAAATTGCAATTTAGAATATGCTTCATTTGATAAAAAGAAATTAAACAAAAGTGTATTTGAAAATTGTAAAATGCATCACGTTAATTTTACCCAAGCCGATTTAAGTAAAACCAGTTTACTTGATTGTGATTTGTTAGAAGCGCATTTTTCAAATACCAATATGACGGGTGTTGATTTCACAAGATCGAAAAATTTTCTGATTGATCCGGAAATAAACACAATTAAGAAAGCAAAGTTTTTAGCTCAAGATTTAGAAAAACTTCTTTTCAAATATGAAATTATTGTTAAGTAGGAACAGCGGTCCTTTTAAAATCTCTTAACTATTTATTAAAGTTAAATTCTTTTCTTTTTATTTTCTTAATATATTAATAACGTTAATGTAATAAAACCGCAAGACATTTGTAAAAACTACAAATGAATAGCAAAAGAGAGTTAAACACTTTAGTCATCAGTGATGTGCATTTAGGAACATTTGGCTGCCATGCCAAGGAATTGTTGCACTATTTGAAAACAGTTAGTCCGGAGAATTTGGTATTAAATGGCGATATCATTGATATCTGGAATTTTAGTAAACGTTATTTTCCTTCTTCGCACATGGATGTGTTACGGCAAATATTAAAAATGTCGAGTACTGGCACTAATGTATATTACATTACAGGTAATCATGATGAGGTTTTGCGTAAGTATTCCGACTTACAGTTGGGAAATTTTGAAATTGTAGATAAATTATTGTTAGAGTTAGATGGTAAAAAAGCTTGGATTTTTCATGGTGATGTTTTTGATTCTTCAACAAAAGGCTATGCGAAATTTTTAGCAAAATTGGGAGGAAAGGGTTATGATATATTAATTCTCATCAATCGATTTATTAATTGGATACTACAGTTGGTTGGAAAAGATAAAATGAGCTTTTCTAAAAAAGTAAAAGATAGTGTGAAAAAAGCCGTTGCATTTGTAAATGATTTTGAAACAACAGCGGCAGAATTAGCAATCGAAAAAAAATATGATTATGTTATTTGTGGACACATTCACATGCCACAAATAAAAAATGTAACCAACGAAAAAGGCACGGTTACGTATTTAAACAGTGGTGATTGGGTCGAAAATTTAACAGCGCTAGAATACAACCATGGAAAATGGGAAATCTTCAATTATGATAAAAATTACGAAAATCTAATTTATTTAAAAGACAATCATACCCAAGAAGATATTGTTTCAAAAATTTTAGCATCATAATTGAATGTATTATCAAACGCCCATGTTTGCCTTAAGCAAAAGTGCAAATGACTAAACTGGTTATTCCTTATAACAATAAAAAACAATAATATAGAAATATGAAAATATTTTATGCAGTACAAGCTACTGGAAACGGCCATATCAGCAGAGCTCAACAGTTATATCCTTATTTAAAAAATTTTGGCGAAGTAGATTTCTTTTTGAGTGGCAATAACGCTAACCTAGATTATCATTTGCCAATAAAATATAGAAGCGAAGGTTGTAGTTTACACTATAGTAAATGTGGAGGACTCAATTACTATGATGTCATCAAAAATATTAAACCTTTGATGATGTTTAAAGATTCTAAATCTTTACCATTAGAGAAATACGATATTATAATTAATGATTTTGATTTTGTCACTTCTTTGGCGTGTAAGTTAAAAAAAATTCCTTCTGTTCAATTAGGCCATCAAGCGAGTTTTCAATCAAACTTAACGCCGCGCCCTGAAAAGAAAAGCTTGGTTGGTGAGGCCATTTTAAAGCATTATGCTCATGCTACCAATCATATTGGATTTCATTTCCAGTCTTATGATAAATTTATTCTTCCCCCTGTTATAAAAGAAGAATTTTTAAATGCAGAAGTACAAGATTTAAAACATGTTACCGTTTATTTACCGTCTTTTCAAGAGCATTGCTTATTCGAAGCATTTTCTAAATTGAAAGACATTCAGTTCCATTGGTTTTTAAACGGTATCGAGTCAATCCGAACAAGTAAAAACATTACCTATTATCCAATTAACCAATCTTTATTTAATAAGAGTTTATTAACCTGCCATGGTTTAATTACTGGCGGTGGTTTTGAAACTCCCGCTGAGGCTTTGTACCTAAAGAAAAAACTAATTAGCATTCCCATTAAGAATCACTACGAACAACAGTGTAATTCAGCCGCTTTAAGAAAAATGGGTGTAAAAGTTTTAGATGAAGTTGACAATCAATTTGCTGATATTGTTGAAAAATGGTACTACGATCAAAATAATAATCCATCCATCAAAGCAAATAATATAAACGAAACATTGCAATTATTGATTGACACTTATCCCTCTAAAAAACACGTAAAAGAGGAAATTGCGATGTTTGTATGATAATTTTGATATCTGGATTAGAAATTATTAAAGACTAATTCGAGTTATGAATTTAGCAGATGGGAAATTTTATTGTAATCACTTCAAGCAAAATAACTAAATGACCATCATGAGATTTAGATTAATAAGTTATTCAGTAGGTTCTGCCATCATTTTAATTTTTCTAAGAAACTGATCTCGCTTTGCTGGGGAACAGGTTGTAAATTGATAATCTTGTCCTTTCTCACCTTTTGGTAAATCTTGTTTTCTATCATTTGGTTTTAAATTTTTAATGATATTATTGAATTCAGCATTGCTGCTAACAACACTCATTACTCCTTTAAAATAAGTAAAGAAATACCAAGTACTAGGGTCAAATTCAAAATACATCGTTAACACATCACCACCTTTTTGTTTTTTAATTTGGATGATGCCTGGTGTTTTTCTGTAAATTTCTTTTTTATTAATCGCACCAATCCCAATTTCTCCAACAGATATAAATGATCGACTGGTTTTATCGTATCTTAAATTTAAATTGCTAATTAATAATGTTTTTTCAAATTCGTCAGGAAAACGTTTGATGGTTCCATATAAATTTAAATCAGAAATGGCTTTATCTCCTTTTTCTTTTCCTAATAATTCAACAAATCCTTTATTAATGATAGGATTATTGAAGTCAACTGGCTTGTGGGTATTTAAGAAAATTTCCATTTCAGAAAACATTTTATTAAGTGCGTTTTTATCCATAAAAAAATCAATGGTCGTCATCAATTCAAAGGTTGCAGAATCATTGATGGAATTATGTGTTGCGATTCCAAATGAATTTAATTTAACTTGACCTAAATCAGCCCCTAAATTCATTTTACCTTCTGAATAAACTTGACAGTTGCTTGTGTTTAAGCTGACGTAATTTCCAGGTAAAGATTGTTCAACAAATTTTTCGGCGTTGGTAATAATGTATTCGCCTTTTGCTTTATTGTAACCTAAAAAACCATTTGCGCTTATAACATCTATGTCTTTTCTTCCTCCTTTTGCAGAAACAAAAGAGGAATATACCATGTTTGTATCAGGACTGTAAATAATGGCTGATCCAACTGCTTTGTCATTCACGTCTGTTGCATTTTCAGGCAACGGAATTAAAATTTCTTTTGGATTTATTTCTCCGTAAAATTTGAGATATGCTTTTCCAATTTTTCCACACTTGTGAACAATTGTTGTTCCTCCATCATAAGCCAAAAATTGACTTGATGCAAACAATAACACCTTTCCTGCAAAGCTGAAGTAATCGTTAAATTTGAAATTTTCTGATTCTTTAATTTCTCCTTCTGATACTGTTTGCCCAGTCACGTCTGGCTCTATCTTATTAAATTTTATTAAATAAGGTTTGTTGTTTTCATCCAAATATTGATATTCGCCTTTTGCTAGATAACTTTTTCTTCCATTTATATTTGCAGTTACATTTCTGATGGTATGAAATTTTGTAACAGAGTTAGCCAGTATAATGGCGTTTTTTAAAGTATCCATTACAGCATTTTTCCTGATAATAACGCTTCCTGAATCTGGAAATATCCTAGCATCTGCCACATTAATATATGGAACATTTAAAGTTTTAATAATATAATTTCGGGTATCATATCTAGCAGCAGGAGCAATAAATCGAAGAGAATCTTGTGTAGGATTTACAGAAACAAATTCTGGACCTTCTAAATCCAATCCATTTTCTGTATTAGCATCTAATTTTTTTGTTTCGTCGCCAAGTTGCAATTCTTCAGAATCCATGAACCACTTAAATCGATCCATATAGGCATA
This sequence comes from Bacteroidota bacterium, assembly GCA_046345275.1. Classification (GTDB taxonomy): domain Bacteria; phylum Bacteroidota; class Bacteroidia; order B-17B0; family Aurantibacillaceae; genus UBA4416. The sequence goes on along the minus strand of JBKDJY010000142.1, from coordinate 4,700 downwards.
ATATTGATTTTTTGGAAATCTAACAGTAGAGCCCTTTCCGTTTGCCACAAAATCACCAAAACGCTTATCAAAATCTATTTTAGAATTTACGTTTTCTGATGCAAATGTTAAACCTTGTCCATCAAGCGCTTTTAAATGAAAATTGGCTGTGTCAGAAAAAAATTTGGTTCGCTTAAATAAAATATTTACTGCTTGCAAATCGGCTTTGATTAAATCAGTTGTGCCATTTCCACGAAGTTCTTGAGGGCTTAAGGAATACCTTCCTATAAATGTTGCTTTTGTGTTATAGGTTTTAAATGCACTGGCTTTATTTGTTGCGTTCATCAAATCTTTATAAGGGATCCAATGCACAAACACAGTGTCGCCATATACTTGAGGAAATTCAATGGGATCAGTTTGTTCTTTAACTTCAAAAGAATTGGCCAATGTGTTCATGCTATCGGGAAAGAAAATAAAATCTTTTGATTTGGTTGTAGAAGTTACATACGTTAAATCTCCATCAGCCCTTAAGCCCCTATTTGATAAACTAATTTCGTTTTCAAATTTTCCTTTTCCACCGTATACATCGTATCCGCCGACGGGTGTTTTTCCAATAAATCCTAAAGAATAATCTTTTTGTAAAATTAGTTTTTCTCTGATTGTTGGAAGGATGCCTGCTGATGAGAATTCTCCATCAAAGACTATCCCTTCGTTTCGAAAATTATCCAAGCTGTCCATTGAAAAAGGATCGAGTTTAAAATAAAATTTATCTCTTTTATAAACGCCTTTAAACGTTGTACGCCTGTCGTAATAAGTATAGCTTTCTTTAAAGCTTTGAAATTGTGGAAAAGTAGAAGCTTTTCGAAAACCGCTGTGATTTTTTGGAGCATCTATTCTTAATTCGCCATTAGAGCTTTCAATAACTGACTGAACTCTTTTGAAAGGATAATTACCATCTATATCTGGTTCTCTTGATACGACAAATATTCTCATTGAATCAATGGTAGCCATTTTTACCTTAAACATATCATAATCAAAAACAAATCCTTTGCCATGAAACTCAAATTTGCCGGATGCTAAAACACCAGAAAATTCAATTATTCTATTTTTCTTAAGAACGAGTTCCTTTTTTTTAGGAAACATAAATACTTTTTGTGTGTCACTTAATAAAATATTTTCAACGCCTCTGATGGTTAAATCATAACTATTATTAACTAAACTCATTGTTGCATTTGCTTGATTTGGTATCGCAGAATGAATGGTAATGATATCGTGATCTCTTTCGTGGTTTACATTTTTAATGTAATCAAAAAGCCGGGGCTTGATCGTAACTATATCTGTTTCTGGCTCAAATAAAATCAATCCAAAATTAGCCATTCTGAAAATGGTTGGTCTTAAATCAATGGCAAGGTATTTAAGGTATTTGGCAAAATCTACCACCGTAAATTTTAATAATTTATTATTAGCCAAGCTATAGTCGACCATTCGTTGAACTGGATTGATTGATTCTTGACCTTTAATCACGGCCATTCTCTGAAAATTGAAAAAATCTTGTGATTCAAAATAAGCCTCAGCTTCCGTATTATTTGGTAAAAAACCGAAATCAACTTTTGGTTCATCAATTTTCCATAGTAATCTTTCAAAATACATATCTACTTTGTGAAATGTATTGAAATAAGGAGATTTATCTAAGCCATCATCCGTTCTCAGGAGTGTTAACAATTTAGTTTCTACTTGATAAACAAAACTTAAACTCGGATGTACAATGGAATCTTTTTCCAAAAAAAACTTTACCGACGCAGGTTTAGCATTTATTTTTTCTTTCGTTATTGAAAAAGCTTTGGCTGTTATTTCTAAAAATTTTAGATTGTTTCTGGTGAATATTATTTTTGCGGGGTTTTGACTATTTCCTGAACCAATAAATTTATCACCGCGGATGCTAAATCCCCCATCATAATCTACATTTGGATATATGTTTTTTACAACTAATCTTTTAGCATAAGATTCAAACCGAGGATAAGTCGGATCCCCGTTTTCAGTTACGATCTTATCTAAAATTTTACCAGTTTGTGGTTTATCAAAATATTGTTTACCATAAAATATCGCTGAATCTGAGCTATAACCGCCAGTTTTACAATCGAGATTAACTTTTTTTAAACTTGCATATACATCGTTTCCTGTTCCGGTCCGTTCCCAGCTTAGTTTACCGCCTTTGCCAATAAACTTAGTTGAAGAAGGATAATAATTCCCGCTTACTTTCTCAATCATAATTGAATCTCCTCTTGGATTAGTACCAACCAATGTAAATTCAGGAAAAATTACTTTTGGAATCGAATCATGTTCAAATTTAAAATTAGATTGTTGGCTTCGGTAAGAATAATTGGGAGACTTATAAAAAGTGTTATTCAAAAAAAGATTCTCACTCATTTCCAAAAAATCAGCAAAACTTTTTAGATTTTTTGAAACAAATATTTTTTCAATACATACTTGCCAATTTGTAAAAGTTTCAGATGACAAATCAGAATTTATATAATTTGTCATTGCATTCAAATAACTCATAAAATTTGGATAAGGCTTTAGCTTTCTTTGCAACATCAAGTTACATGTTTTGTAAGCTGCTTTTTTGTATGTACTATAAAATTCAGGCGATTTCCAAATTTTTGAAAATTCTTTCACATATTCTTCCGCTTCTTTTTTATTGACTGAAAAATCATAAAAATAGTCATTCAGTTCCTTGATAAATTTTACTGAATCTGAACTAAATTCTGATAGCTTTTGTGCTTTAAGAAAGTTTGTAAAAGAAATAACAGCGACAATCAATAAAATTTTTTTCATGATTTTGACAATTTAGTAAACCAAATATATTCATATCATAACAAATATTGAGCATAAGTTATCAAAACAGTTTGAACCATTTAAATTTTTTTTATAAAAAATATTTACCTTTATCTGTAACATTATAAATTAAACAAACATGCAATCATTTGATATTACGAGCAAAACGGACGCTCAAATTCTTGATAACGCAATAAACGTTGCAAAAAAAGAAATTTTAAATCGATTTGATTTTCGTGACTCGAAAAGTGAAATTGAACTTCATAAAAAAGATTTACTGATATCAATTGTAACTGAACATGATATGAGGCTTAAGGCTATTATTGATGCGATACACAGCAGAATGATCAAACAAGGGTTAGATCCAAGATGTCTTGACGAAACGAAAGCTCATTATTCATCTGGCATGGTTATAAAAAAAGAAATTAAAGTTCGTCAAGGAATTGAAAAAGAAGCTTCCAAAAAAATATTAAAAGACATTAAAGACAGTAAGATAAAGGTTACTGCCCAGCTGATGGATGACATCATCAGGGTTTCTGGTAAAAGTATTAATGATTTACAATCAGTAATTGCCTTGTGCAGACAGGGAAATTATGAAATTCCACTTCAATTTATAAATATGAAATAACCATGTTTGCCTCAAGCACCAACACAAATGACTAAACTGGGTATTCCGTATGACCATAAAAAATAAATAATTTAGACAGATGAAATAATGGACGCGTTTTCAATAGACAAAAGATTCATCTTAATCTAGTGAGCGGATATTTTTTTGAAATTTATTTCACGGGGTCGTAACCACTAGGGCCCCAAGGATGACATCTTAGGATGCGCCTTAACGCTAACCAACTCCCTTTTAATGCACCATATTTATTGACGGCATCTAATCCATATTGAGAACAAGATGGCGTAAATCTACAAGATGGTTTTAGTAATGGGGAAATGGCGTATTGATAAAAGCGAATGATTGATATGGGAATAAATTTCAATTTATTTTTTAAAAAATTTAATAAATCATTCTGCTAAACTGCGCTTAAACTATTTGTGTGGTTTTTAAAAATGAAATTTTATAAAAAGTTACAGTAATCTCTTTTTCTTTAAAAACGAACGCAGTTTTTTTAGGTGTATTAATGGGCAAAAAATTCAATATGAATTTAAAAAACGTGTAGTAGATTGGGGTATCAAACTTTTCAAAATCATACCGTTGAGTTTCCTTGTTGTCGTTAAGAATTTCATTATTGATGGCTTTATGTTTTAAAGCGTGATTGTCTACAAATAAAGAATGAAAATAAGAATTTGGTGTAGAGGCAAAAACCACAACAAGCAATAAAAAAGAGGAAATGATTATCTTAACTTTTAATTTCAACAAAACAAATGTACAATATTTTAAGTTTCTTTATTTATTTTTAAATGTTGTAGGTATAATTTTTAAAATTTTAACAAGTTAAACTTTTTCTTTGTTGCTTTTCTCGTCAACAAATTAGTCATTAAGTAAAACATCAAAAATGTCTACTTAAAAATTACACCTATTTTTTATCGATATGAATATGAGTTATGACGAAAATAATTAAAATTTGTTGTATTTTTTTCTCAAAAAGTAATATCGGGCACGATTATTGATATAAATATAGGCAATAATTTTGCTAAAAATAAAACAACCTGTTCATTAACAACGAAAAAAATTGCAATAACCATTAAAAAGAATTAGGATTAATCGTTTAAAATGCAAATTCTTTTATATTAACAGGTTCTGTTTTAATCATCCTATCAATTAGTTTGTGGAATGCTGTATTCAGATGGTTTCGCCGATTCGTTCTATAACAAAATTCATTTAGGTATCCTTGTATATGAGCTTCTGAGTAATGATGATGTATGCCTCTTAACCA
>JBKDJY010000141.1:0-6751 GCA_046345275.1 Bacteroidota bacterium | reverse complement strand
CATCTTAAGGGAATCAAAAATAGAAAACACGTGCATATTGAAATGTATTATTCAAAGGACTTTACATAGGAAATTAAAAAATTTGTTGTTGTATCTATATAAATCAATTAAAATTAAAGCTGTTAATTATAGAACTTAACCAAAATAATTTAGATTCTCTCAAATAACTAATAATTCCTTCATTATTTTTTAAATTTTCAATCGCTGCATCTGAAAACAATTCAGCAGAGTGCTTATTTTTATTGATATGAGGTTGATTGATCAATGAATCTTATTTATATTTTCCACAATGGTAAAAAGCCAAAACATTCACGTTATTTTGATCAGACATCCCTCCAAAAAAATATTTTTTCCGGAAGAAAAATTCCTCGCATAGGATTTTGGTCCATTTTGCCATTTGCCAATACCATGAACATCAAAGCAATTTTTTTAAAAAATTTCCCAAAATAGCGCTTGGTCTATTAATATGATTCCTCCTTTTCCATTGTTATCAGAAGGTAATTTTAACAAAGGATTAAAATCAAGATTAGGTAATTGTTGCGCAAAGCAAGGTGTTTATTCAGCAGTTTCTTCCGAAAAAAACATTTTTATTGCTATTACAACTAGAATTACGCTAAACACCTTCCTCATAATGTCAGGCGACAATTTTAAGGCAATCAGTGAACCAAAATAACCACCAACCATAAATGCTGCGGCAATTATCATGGCGTATTTTGTATTTACATAACCAGCTTTATAATAATTGTAAACGGCAAACAATCCTATTGGCGGCAACATTACGGCAATACTTGTGCCTTGTGCTGTTTGTTGATCGAGTTTCATAATTACTATAAGTGCAGGAATAAGTATAATTCCCCCACCGAGTCCAATCATTCCACCTAAGCCTCCTGCAACAAGACCTATCAGTACTAATAACAAAATGGAAGTCATACTCATTTTCATTTCAATTTATGTCTTGATTTAAAGTAACCATGTACTTTTCCCTCTAACGGTTGCGGAATCTCTAAGCTTAGTTTTTAAACCGGATGCAACTTCTGTTGCTAAAGCAAAAGCTTCCTCTTTATTTTTTGTTTCCTCTACAATTATCTTACGGTTTTTATTATAAACAAGACTAACCTGAAAATAAGCATTTGGGTTATTCTCAATTTCATCAAGCGAACAAGCCTCGCACCTAGCAAAAAGGCTTCTAAAAACTAACACGTAATCAATCTTTGGCAAAGGCTTAAATGTTCCCCATTTAAATATGCCTAAAAGTCCTTCCTGAAGTTTATAAACTCTTTTTTCTATATCAATGATAGTTGTAAACTGTCTTATCCAGTTACTTAGTGCATCTCGTTTGCCAATTACTAAATCTTTCATGGCTATTATAATTTAGTTTCGCTGCTCAAAGTTGTTTCATTAATTTCACCTTCATGCTTCCATATCAGTTTGCCATCTTTAAAAAGTTCTAAAACTGGGAGAGATTCAATCCCCCTTTGTTTTAGAAGATTTTTATTTTCATCTGCATCTATTTTTACAAGTACCAATTTTTCTTTCCGTTTTTCCATAAAAGCGTCTAACATTGGCGCCATCCTCAAGCAGGGCTTACACCATTTCGCATTATAATCAACCAACACAAATTTGTCTGATTCTAGTAATTGATTGAAATCTGCTTCCGTCATTCCTTTGTTTTTAGCAGACACTTTGCCATCGTCCAATGTTTTATTAGCAGCATTCCATTTCATAATGCCACCTTGCATATTATAAACTTCCTTAAAACCTCTGCCAGCAATTATTTCTGCTGCCGATCCACTCCGTCCGCCCGAAAGGCAGTATACCAAAACGGGTTTGTTTTTATCCAGTTTTGATAATTGATTTTCAAATTCAGCATCGTTAATATTGTAGTTTAATGCGCCTTTTACATGCCCCTGATTAAATTCTTCAGGAGTGCGCACATCAATTAGTTGAGCATTTTCGCTTAATAATTTCTTTTCAAACTCGTCAACTGTAATAGAAGTGTTTATTGTTTTTGTATTGCTGTGGCTCGCTTGATTCTGACAAGAAAATACACCAGCTAATAAACAAAAAAAAGATATATAGAAAATTATTCTCATTGATTTTGTTATTTAATTTTTATATCTGATTTAAAAATGATTTTTGTTTTAATTGAATTAGAAATAAGACAATTGCTCTCTAATTTTTTGAGTATTCGTATTGCCTTTTCCTCGTTGGCTTTATCGGTTATAGTTATAATTGGCTTTAATGTAATCTCACTTATCATATATTTACTTTCAACCATTTCCAATTTGCCACAAGCTTTTGAGCTAAATTTCTCAAATGCTAAATTTGAATTTTCCGCAACAGCAAGAAAGGTTGTCATTATGCAACTATTTACCGCAGCAACAAACAAATGTTCGGGCGACCAAATCCCTTCCATTCCTTTCGGAAACTGAGGCGGAGTGGCAACTTCAATTGTCTCATTAAGCACAGTTGAGCTTAGTTTTCCTTTTCTGTCAGCCTCCCAATTTACCTCTACTTCATAATAGTGTTCTGATTCCATAACTTAAATATTTAGTTCTAAAATTTGTTTTAAATGTTCTGCTGGAACAACACCGCTCTGTCGCCACTTTACATCTCCTTTTTTAAACACCATTAATGTTGGCACACCCCTCACTTGATATTTATTTGCAGCTTCTGGATTCTTATCAACATCTATTTTAATTATTGTAGCCTTATCACCAATCAGTTTCTTTAACTGTTCCAGTATCGGAGCCATCATTTTGCATGGTCCGCACCACTCGGCATAAAAGTCAATCAATACGGGTTTCTCTGAATTAATTATTTCGCTAAAGCTTTGCATATTAATCTTCTTTTGAAATTTTACCAATGGCACAACTCACAAAAGACTTTGCATTGGCTGCAAACTTATTAAATCCTTCTAGCGTTCCTTTTTCAGGATATCCCATAGAAGATAATTTTTCTTTTAATGTTTCAACTGGAAAATGATCAGCATGTGTAATTTCTACAGATTCATGTTCTACATCAACCGTAACTTCCGATACTCCTGCGAAAGACTTCATGCCTTTTTTAATGCTGCTTGCACATCCGCCACACTTTATATTATCTATAATTATTTTAGTTTTCATTTTTGATGTTTTTAATTGTATGTATTTTTATTGTCAAACTACTTTGAGCGAACAGTTACTTTATTTTTATTAGAATATTTTTTATCAAACTGTATAAAGAAATTGAGCCAAATTATTCTTGATGATCTGAAAACCACAGGAAACAAAACCAGCATACTTGATGCAACAGTTATTGCCAAAGTAACGGCATCCATATGAATCCACAACAAATCAGCTACAAACCAAACAATAAAAATCCCCGACATTAATGCATACGACACATAAAGCGCACCGTAAAAAAAACCCGGCTCACGTTCATATTTTAAATCGCACTCAGAGCATGAATCTTTCATGGTCAAGCCGCTTTTAAAACTAAATGGATTATTGCTTTCAAAAACTTTTCCTTTATGACACAGCGCACATTTGTTTGCAACTGTTGAAAATATTATTTCAGGTATTTTCATTTTAATTTTTATTTCACTTCATTGAAAGTAATTACTTCTTCTTTAGCACCTGATGACTTAGGGTCGGTTGTATTATGATTTATGTCACATCCGCCTGAACCACAACAACCATAGTTAAAAGCTGCTTGAAACAGAAGAAAACCTCCTAATACAGCAAATAGTATTTCAGAACTGATAACTGCTTGTATTATTATTGTCAGAGCTAATGACAGTCTAATAAAGCGCATCAAGCTCCATCCTGTTATTATTCTATTCTTTAAATTGTGTAACATGTTTTTGTTATTTGCAATGTTTATTTAAAATAAACCAAGGGCCTGCATTATGCACGTTTGTAAAACCTTGCCTTTTTAAAAAAGTTTTAGCAGAGGCGCTTCTCATACCAGATGCACAACATGTGATTAATGGATGCTCTTTGCTTTTAATTTTTTTCAAATACCCAGATAATTGATCAAGGGGAATATTAATAGATCCTTTTGCATGACCTGATGAATATTCGCCTCTTGAACGAACATCAAGTATTGTTGCGCCACTCGAAATCAACTCTCCTAAATTAACTTTCGGCCTAATGCCTAACATGTTTTTTATTTTCTGTATCATTTTTACTTATTTAAATGTTTAACAATAGCAATTTACATCCAACCACGAGCCAGCATTTTCGCATTCAATGCCATGTTGTTTTAAATACTGGGCTGCTTGTCCACTCCTGTTTCCAGATGCACAACACAACAAAATGGTTTCCATTTTTTTAAATTCCTCGAGCCTCTTAGGTAGTTCTTGCAGAGGAATATTAATACTATCCTTAACATGGCCGCCCATAAATTCAGATGGGGTTCTTACATCCACAACAGTGGCTTTTCCTGATTTGATTAATTCTTCTATATTTTTCATACGCTTTTTTTATTATCTTCTTTATTTGATTTCTTAAACATTCCTCCTAAAATCCCTCCAATAAATGCTCCATATAAATAGCTATTAACAGGGCTCGATGTAATTGCGCAACTACCCGACGTACAGCCTACAAAATACCAGTAACACCATCCCGCTATTGCACCAAGAGCAATTCCATTTAATTCTAATCTGTATTTTTTTATTATATTTTTCATTTACAGTACAAATATCCGAAATGAATAAAGTATAGTTTGGAACATTTGTTGGATTAACTGCATATTTATAAAGTAAAAAAAGCAGATAATCTTTTTTACCTGCTTTTTAATAATATTAAATGCAATTAACTATTCCTTTTTACGAGTACTAATACCAAATGGCAAGTACAGAGGGCAAAAGGTAATAAAGCTGGTTAAAATAAATATCCCTGATAGAATTAATCCAACAATAGCAAGCGTGCCGCTGATTAGATGTGTAAAGTATAATAGTATTACAATTAAAGCCACCAGTATTCTGATGATCTTATCGGTACTTCCCATATTTTTTTTCATAATATTTGTTTTATACTGCAATAGTATGAATGTTTTAAAAAAGGAAATGTAACAAATGTTGGATAAGGGTATGATTTTCATCCTAGGAATTTGGCGGTCATTTTATTAAGTAGTTAATACCTCAATGTTATTTCTACCTAACCGAACCAATTTCTTTTGCTCCATGATACGAAGCAATCTGCTAATTGCTTCTCTATGAGCGTGAAGCTCATCAGCTATTTCCTGATGTGTGATCTCAAGTACTCTTGTATTTAATGCTTTCGAGCGTTCTTCAAGATAATGCAATAGTTGCTTATCCATATTACTGAATGCAATAAGATCAATAACCTGAAGCAACTCCGCAAAACGGTTATTATAGTTGTTACTGATGTAAGCTTTCCATTCAGGATATTTGTACCAATCCTCAGTAAGCCTTATTGGTATTTGAAGTATTTCAGAATCAATTTCGGCAATAGCTTTTATCATACTTTTTTTACCAGATTGGCAACAGGTTAAAGACATAGCGCACGTTTGCCCTGGATACAAATGATACAAAAAAACTTCTTGTCCATCTAAATCTTGTCTAATAACTCTAATACTTCCTTTAATAATAATTGGTATAAAAATAATATCATCTCCAGGCTTAATAAGAATTGCTCCCTTTTGAATTATCTTTTGTTTTGCATTTTTCTCTATTTCCAAATTAAAATTAAGATCGCTGAATATGGAATTGCTTTTTAACATTTTTAAGAATGGTTGCTTAAATGGGAAACAAAAACAAATATAGATACAAATAACTGAATAGAATGACCTGAATCATACTATTATGGAACAAAAGTTCCCGAAATTTGTATTGTTTTTGCCGAAATTTGCACCATAAATATTAAAACAATATGACGTATTCATGTTTGCCTCAAACACCAAAACAAACGACTAAACTGTGTATTCCTTATGACAATAAAAAACAATAATTTAGACTTATGAAAGTAGAACAAATTTATACAGGATGTATAGCTCATGCAGCTTATTATATCGAGAATAATGGCGAGGCGGCAATTTTTGATCCATTAAGAGAGGTTCAACCTTATATTGACAGAGCAAAAAAAGATAATGCGAAAATAAAATATGTATTTGAAACGCATTTTCATGCCGACTTTGTAAGCGGGCATTTAGACCTTGTTAAAAAAGCAGGCGCTCAAATTATTTTTGGTCCTACCGCAAAACCTGGTTATGATGCTATTGTTGCAAATGATAATCAAATTTTTAAAGTAGGAAATTACAGTATTAAAGTAATTCATACGCCGGGACATACAATGGAAAGCACTACATATTTGTTGATTGATGAAAACGGAAATGAACATGGAATTATAACAGGTGATACCTTGTTTATTGGTGACGTTGGCAGACCTGATTTAGCACAACATGTAATAGCTGATTTGACAGAAGAAAAACTGGCAGGATATTTATTTGATTCCTTGCGCAACAAAATTATGCCTTTGAGTGATGAATTAATTGTTTACCCTAATCATGGGGCAGGAAGCGCTTGTGGTAAAAACATGAGTAAAGAAACAACAGATACGCTTGGACATCAAAAGCAAGTTAATTATGCTCTTAATCCAAAATTAAGTAAAGGTGGGTTCTAAAAATTCATTTTTAGAGATTTGAATAAAAATCGCAGAACCCATTAAACGATTTTTTGTAATCTGTATTTCAAAAATACGCTATTTTTTTCTTATTTCAACATGATTTTTCTATCTATCTATCTATC
>JBKDJY010000140.1:0-22611 GCA_046345275.1 Bacteroidota bacterium | reverse complement strand
GTCATTCACCATTTTGTAAGGATGTAAAACGTAACTTCGAATTTGTGAACCCCATTCGATTTTCATTTTACCTTCTTCTACAGCATCTCTCGCTTGGTTTTGTTTTCGCATTTCAATTTCATATAATTGTGAACGCAACATTTGCATCGCAATGGTTCTGTTCCCTAATTGTGAACGATCCACTTGACAAACAACTACAATACCAGTTGGTTTATGTGTAATTTGAACTTTTGATTCCACTTTATTTACGTTTTGCCCACCAGCTCCTCCACTGCGCGAGGTATGTATTTCAATGTCGTTTGGATGAATATTAATTTCAATGGTATCATCAACCACTGGATAAACATATACAGATGCAAATGAAGTGTGTCTTTTAGCATTGCTATCAAATGGAGAAATGCGCACCAAGCGATGGACTCCGTTTTCACCCCTCAAATTTCCATAAGCATAATCACCATCAATTTGCAATGAAACAGATTTGATGCCTGCAACATCTCCGTTATTTAAATCAAGCTCTTTAATTTTGAATCCTTTTTTCTCTGCCCACATGATGTACATTCGCATCAACATGCTGGCCCAATCACAACTTTCAGTACCTCCAGCACCAGCGTTTATTTGTAACACACAGCTTAAAATATCATTGGGATTACTGAGCATGTTTTTAAACTCAATATCTTCAATTAATTTTAATGTTATGGCATGTTGGCTATCAACATCCGCTTCAGAAGCTTCACCTGATTTGAAAAACTCAACCATTGTATCTAAATCATCCAAAGATGCCACATAATCATCATACGAAGAAACCCACATTTTACGGGTTTTTACTTCCTTTAATATGGCTTCCGCTTTTTTAGAGTCTGTCCAAAAATTTGGGTCTAATGTTTTTTCTTCGAGTTCTTTTAACTCATGTTGCTTTTTATCGTAGTCAAAGAAAACCCTTCAGAGCGCTTTTTCGTTCGTGAAGGGCTTTAAGTTGTTCTGCTGTAATCATGTAATAAAAGTAATATTAAATTCTGTAAAAACTAAAAGAATAATTTCAATTCGCTTAATTCATTGATTGAAATAACAGATTTTAAAGGAGTTTCAACTTCTCTGAAATTATTAAAATAGATAGCTTGCCAATTAGCATTTAACGCTCCTTCTATATCAGATTCAAAACTATCTCCTATCATAATGCATTCTTCGTTTGAAGCATTGACTGATTTTTGAGCAATCTCAAATATTTTTTTGTGTGGTTTATGAACTCCCAATTCTTCTGATACCAATATTTTTAAAAAATAGGGTGTTAAATTACAATTCTCAAATTTTGTTTTTTGAGCATCTTTAAAACCGTTAGTGATAATGTGTAAGTTGTATTTTGGTTTTAAATATTCTAAAATATCAATGGCTCCATTTACTAAATTGTTTTTACGAGGAGATAAAGTAACATATTGATCTGCCCAATGTTTTGCTAATTCTAAATTATCAAACTCAAAATACAAAAAAGTTTTATAAAATCGTTGGTATCGTAATTCTTCTTTTGTTACATCATGTGTTCGATATAAACGCCATAAATTGGCATTTATTTTTTCATACACCGATAAAAACTCTTCGAAATAAATTCCACATTTTAGATTAATTTGATCTTGGAAAAACATATCAAATAAAGTTTCGCGAGAATTTTTTTCAAAATCCCAAAGGGTTGCATCTAAGTCAAAAAATATGTGCTTGATTTTTTTAATTAGAAAAATAATTTAATTCTTTTTGTAAATCCAAAAATGGATATTGATTTAATAACCTTTCACATTTTAATAAAAAATTTTGTTTAAATACTTTATAAGATGTGCTATCAACATTTAATGCTTGGTGCTGATGGGCAGAATTTATTTCAGATAATTGTTCGTTTATTTTTTTTGTCTCAGTTGTAAAATAAACGTCAGAAAATTTTTCAAACACATAATCAATAGCTTGCCGATTGGGATGCGCCATGTCTTCTTTATAAAAACGATAGTCTCTCAAATCATCTGTAATTAATTCATAAGAAGGAAAATAAAAACAATTGAAATGCTTACCAATTAAACTATGTACACTTTGAATTAATATTGATTTGCTCAAAGTATTTTCTATCATACCATCTCTTAGATGTTTCACTGGCGAAACAGAAAATATAATATTTAAGTTAGGATTCATTTTTTTTAGTTCATGAATCAAAAAGTCAAAATCAGAAACAATCTCAAAGGATGACAATAACTGTTTGTTAAATTCATTACTTGATATTTTTTGACAATTAGAGATGATGCTTTTAGTTTTGATATACTCATAGCAATAAGCAGAACCAAAAGTAATCACAAGCCATTTAGCCGATTTTAATTGATTTTGCCACTCGCTTATTTTTTTACTTAAATCATTTACTAATGTTGATTTTTGATTAGAAAATAATTTGCTATGTGCTTCCAAACAAAACCAATGATTCTCTCGTTGAATAAAATGTAAATCAGAAATTTTTGTTTGATGAATGGCATTGAGCAAGGTTTTATAAATACTTTTTGGGTTAAAAACAATACCAAGAGGATTTGATAAGGAATGAAATTTTAAATCAAACAATTTATTGCTGATATGTTCACTAAAACAAGAACCTATAAATAAAATGCCTTGTTGATGATTTATTTTTACAGAACTGGTTTCTGGTTTAAAGTTTAAGTGAAACATAAAGCGTAGTTAATGATTTTTTTTGACTAAAGAGATAACTAATTTTATTGATCATGAATCATTTATTTTGATTGCAGCCTTTCTACTAAAAAATCGTAACTTAATTTTTTTTCGTAAAACTCTTCCACATTTTTATTTCTTTGCGTAATTAAAGTAGCAGGAATTGCTCCTGACCATTTTTCGGAAATTTTATTGATAAAATTATTTCCATTGCTTTCATCTAGAACAATAATTTCAGCATGATAATTGTGTTTTTTTATAAATGGGATTAATTTTGAAGAAATGTCTTCTTTAAAATCTAAACTCACTAACAATACTTTAATTTTTTTAAGTTTATAAACTGAATCTAATCTATTAAAATCAGGCAATTCAGCCACACAAGGTTTACACCAAGTTGCCCAAAAGTTTACGACATAAACAGTATCACTTGAATTAATTACCCGATTTAATAAGTCATTTATTTTGTAACTCGTAATTTTTTGAGAATAGGTTATGTGAGTTAAAACCATTAAAGCCAATAAAAACCAAAATCTATTTTTTGTTTTTGTAAGTATATTCATCTAATAAAAGTTTAATATCAATAATCAATCTTGAAACTTCGGCACTATCCGTTCCATCATAAAATCCTCTCAAATGCCTTTGATAATCAACCAAAGCAAAATTTTGAGTATGAATGAAATCGTTTTCATCACCATTTCCAATGTCGTTATTTAATAAATAACTCGTTCGAGCCATTTCATATAAGTCTTTTTTTGATCCTGTTAAAAACATCCATTGTTTATTGTTTACGCCATGTTGTTTAGCGTAATTTAGCAGAACAGGAACGGAATCAAATTCAGGATCTACGGTGTGTGATAAAATCAAAAAATTCGGATCATTGTAAAACGCTTTGTAAACTCTCTCTAATTGATTAGACATGATTGGACAGATTGACTGACAGGTTGTAAAAAAGAAATCAGCTACGTAAATTTTGCCATCAATAAATTGATTTGTTGTAAATTGATTATACTGATTTTTAAAACGAAATGATTTAATAGAGTGATTACTGCTATCAGAAGAATTGACATCATATTTTTTCTTACCAAAATAAGGCAATGTTCTCAGCGGTTTTTGGTCGACTTTGTTTTTAAAGAACCAACCAACAAAAACAAGAGGTATTAAAATTAAGAACCAATAATAATTACCTTTGATATTCATAAAACAAATGTAGAAAACAAATGGCTAAAATTAAAAACAAACAAGAGACTGAATTAGGCTTTGGAAATAAAAACTACAGTGAATCTGTTCGGTTTTTAAACAGAGATGGCTCTGTAAATGTAAAACGAAATAGCATTGGTAAGCACGCTAATTTTGATATTTTCCATTGGCTCATTACAATTAGTTGGACAAAATTTATCATCCTAATCGTAAATGGATATATCGTTGTTAACACAATTTTTGCATTCATTTATTATTTTATTGGAGCCGACAAATTTGGAGGAATTGCAATTGGTTATGGATTAGAAAACTTTATGCAATTATTTTTTTTTAGCGCACAAACATTAACTACTGTTGGGTACGGACACATTTATCCAAATAGTTCTTTCGTTAGCACAATAGCTGCTGTCGAATCTATGTTTGGCTTGTTGGGATTTGCTTTGGCAACTGGTATTTTATATGGCCGATTTTCTAGGCCTAAAGCTGATATTGAATATAGCAGCCAGGCTTTAATAGCTCCTTACAGTGACCATAAAGCATTTATGTTTAGAATTGCAAATCAAAAACAGAACGAACTGATAGAAATAGAATGTCAATTGGCATTAGCCATTAATAATCCTAAAACCAAAAAAAGAGACTTTCACTTTTTAGATTTAGAAAGACAAAAAATTAATTTTTTATCCACAAGTTGGACCATTGTTCATCCTATCAATGAAGTAAGTCCAATTTTATCTCTTACTGAAACAGATTTAGCAACTTCTGATGCCGAATTTATCATCCTGATAAAAGCCATTAATGATACTTATTCACAAACTGTCTATTCAAGAATGTCTTATAAACCTTCCGAAATCATTTGGAATGCGAAATTTGTACCCCTGAAAACTAATCCTGTTGGTAACGGAACTATTTCAATGAATCTGAAGGATATCCATTTGTTTGAAAAAATTCAGGAAAGCATCAGTTAAACATTTAGTTTTTTCGCGTAGCAAAAAAGTTTACTCTTGATTCTTGATTTCTTATTAGACGAGAAATGTTTTTTTTATGAGTGATTACCAAAAGTGCTGAAACAAAAATTGAAAATATCATCAACGTTTCATTTTGATTATCTAGCAACAAATTGAGGAAAATTGGATAACTAAATCCTGATAAAATTGAAGATAGCGAAACGTAGCGAGTTAAAATTAAAATGCTTAAAAAAACAATTAAAACCAAAGCACTCGTAATTGGCGTCAAACAAATAACGACCCCTAGAATGGTAGCAACTCCTTTTCCTCCTCTAAATCCTACAAATACTGGAAAAACATGGCCAATAAGTGCTGAAACACCCAAAGCCAATTGTAAATTAACAAAAGGATTCGTATCAAATTTATAAGGTGATAAATGTGCCAGTAAAACGGCACATGTACCTTTTAAAATATCTATAATTAATACGGGAAACCCTGCTTTTTTACCTAAAACCCTAAAAGTATTTGTAGCTCCTGCATTGCCACTTCCAAATTCCCTCACATCAATGCCATAAAATCGTTTGCCCCACCAAACTGCTGAAGGAATCGACCCCAACAAATATGCAACAAAAATTAAAGAAATAATAGTTATAGTTTCCATTCTGTTAAACTTTATTTAATACAAAGATAACATTAAATTAATTTTTCAAAAATTATTAGAATAAAAATTCAAACAAAAAACGAGATGTATAAGAATTTGAGTTTTATATTTTAGTCCATTTTTGAGCGAATATTATAAATAAAATCTATAATTTTTAGCTATTTTCGTGCTTTTTTATGATAAATTATGTAAATGGGCAAATAGCTGAGCTAAATCCAGCCCATGTAGTTATTGAATGTCATGGTGTTGGATATGGACTTTACATTTCTTTAAATACATTCACTCAAATCCAAGGAAAAACAACAGCAAAGTTATATACTGAAAGCGTGTACGTGAGAGATGATAATCCTAAGTATTTCGGATTTGCTGAAGCAGAAGAAAGAGAGTTGTTTCAAAAACTAATTTCTGTTTCAGGCGTAGGGGGAAGCAGTGCAATGCTGATGCTATCATCATTAAGTGCTGGAGAAATTGCTGGCGCCATTAATACGGCCAACGTGGCATTGCTGAAAAGCGTAAAAGGCATTGGTGAAAAAACGGCCCAACGAATTGTAGTCGACCTAAAAGGAAAAATGGGGAAACACGAGGGTGGAATATCTCAAATTCTAGCAAATTCATACAATAAAAATAAAGAAGAAGCGTTAATGGCCCTAGTTACACTTGGTTTTCAAAAACTCGCTGCTGAAAAAGCGATTGAGAAATCAATTAAACAACAAGGTGTAACTACAGATAATGTTGAATTGCTGATAAAATCAGCACTAAAGAACATGTAATTAAAAAGTTTGGCTAAAGGGGTTATAAAATTTATTGTTGTTGGCACAACTTCCTTAGGATTAATGGCATTTGTTGTAAATTCTAAAGCCAGTCATGCACCTTTGAGTAAGCCACATTATTTTTATGCAATCCCTCAATTAAATCCCGATTCCCCTATCGTTTCAAAAGAAGATTTAAAATATCGATTCAACGATAACAATGGCCGCCAGCCAAATTACGATGACAAAAATGGCTTATACTTGGAAACCCCTTCCAATATAAAAACTGAAATAAAGTATAATACCGAAACGAAAAAATATGATGTTACTCAAAAAATGGGGAGCATTGATTATCGCCCAGAAAGCTACATCGAATTTGAAGATTTTCAAGATGAACTCTTTAAAAGAGCCATAAAAAATCATTGGAAATCAAAAATCAAAGCTGAAGATCTTCAAAATCAAAATAAAAAAGGAGTTATTCCAAAACTTCAAATCAACAGTGATCTTTTTGATCGCATTTTTGGTGGTAACACAGTTGATATAAAACCTACAGGAACTGCAGAATTGATTTTTGCATTAAATCAAAACAAAACGCTAAACCCTTTGATACCGCAACGTCAGCAAAAAGTTTCCAATTTTGATTTTAACATGCGCATTCAATTAAATCTCATTGGTAAAATTGGCGATAAATTAAAAGTTTCTACGAGCTATAACACAGAGGCATCTTTTGATTGGGAAAATCAATTGAAATTAGAATATAATGGATATGAAGATGAAATTATCAAAAAAATTGAGGCGGGAAATATTGCGATGCCCCTTAACAGTAGTTTAATTACAGGCAGCCAAAGTTTGTTTGGAGTAAAAGCACAATTACAATTTGGCAGATTAACTTCTACAGTTTTATTTTCACAACAACGTGGAAAAAAACAAGAAGTATCAGTGCAAGGTGGTGCTCAAACTCAGTATTTTAGCGTTACTGCCGATAATTATGAAGTTAATAGGCATTATTTTTTAGGTCATTATTTTAGAGATAATTATGACGCTTGGATGCAAACCTTACCTGTAGTAACCACTCCGATTATTGTCACAAAAATGGAAGTTTACATTACAAATCAAACTGGAAGTGCAGACCAAGTAAGAAGTGTGGTTGCCTTTTCTGATCTGGGCGAAGATGTTACTCATGTTAACCCTTTATTAAATTCAAATTCTTGCGCTTCTCCAAACTTTGTAATTGTTGATAGTGCAGGGGTTAATCCCCACAATGGCGCCAATAACTTATATCATATCATCACTGATACAAATGGCGTAACTGCCATCATGCCTCCTCGCACAAATGCAAATGCATCTAGCATCAATTCTTCATTATCAAGTTCAGCCATTGCTCCTAATACTTGCAACGACGGTAATAAATTTATGCAATCTGCCCGCGATTATGAATTTATCTCAAACGCTCGCCGCTTAAATACTTCAGAGTATACCTTTAATCCCCGATTAGGGTTCTTATCCATTAATCAAAGCATTAATAATGATCAAACAGTGGCTGTTGCTTATCAGTACACATTCAACGGTAAGGTATATCAGGTGGGGGAGTTCAGCGATCAATTTACTTCTGGTCCACTTTATATGAGATTATTAAAAAGTGGCTCAATTACTAATCCGCGTTTTGCTAATTGGGATCTGATGATGAAAAATGTGTATTCTTTAGGCGCTTATAATTTAAACCAAGCCGATTTTAAATGTGATGTTTATTATAATAACATTGAAACAAGCGTTGATATTCCTTATATACCTTATGGCGATTTGAACGGGCAACTTTTGGTTCAGGTTATGAATTTAGATAAATTAAGTGTAAATGGTGATTTGAGGCCAGATGGAATATTTGATTTTATTAAAGATTACACCATCAATCCAAATAATGGACGTATATACTTATCTACCAAAGAACCATTTGGTGAAAATTTAAGATCAAAATTTAAATCATCCGATTTTCCAACAGCTAACAAATATATTTTTCAAGAATTATATGATTCTACCAGAACGGTTGCACAACAATTACCTGAAAAAAATCGCTACAAAATAAAAGGTTCATACAAATCCGCTAGTGGTTCTGAAATTTCTTTAAACGCTTTAAATATACCGCAAGGAGCCGTTCAAGTTACTTCTAACGGACAATTATTAGCAGAAAACGTTGACTATACTGTTGACTATACATTAGGAAGAGTTAAAATTATTAATGAAAGTATTTTAAATTCTGGAGCAAATATTAAAGTAAGCACCGAAAGCAATTCTCTGTTTGCTGTTCAACAAAAAAATTTATTTGGAACCCGTTTGGATTATAAGGTAAATAAAGATTTGATTTTAGGAGGAACGCTTTTACACTTCAGCGAAAAACCTGTTACACAAAAAGTAACCATTGGAGATGAACCAGTATCTAACACCATTTGGGGTGCGGATTACCAGTATCAAACGGATGCACCTTTTTTAACGAGATTAATTGATAAAATCCCTCTTATTAACACCAAAGAAATGAGTAGCATTACCACCCAAGGGGAGTTTGCACAACTCATTCCTGGAAATGCAAGAGCGATAGGAAAAAACGGTAATTCATATGTGGACGACTTTGAAGGAAGCATTTCCCTTATTGATTTAAAAAGCCCAAGCGCATGGATATTGGCAAGCATTCCGCAAGGACAACCCGATTTGTTTCCAGAGGCAACATTAAGTGATGATATCAAAACAGGCTTAAATCGCGCAAATTTTAATTGGTATGCAATCGACCCAATATTTTATGGTTTACAAAATACCAGTGCAAAACCACCCAACATTATAAAAACTACTTATAGCAACAACTTCATGCGTCAAGTTTTAGAAAGAGAATTATTTCCTAGTAAGCAATCTGTAAATGGCCAACCTGTTGTTTTATCAGTGATGGACTTAGCTTTTTATCCCTCAGAAAGAGGACCATACAATTATGATGTTGAACCAATTGGCGGTATTTCTGCTGGAATAGTTAAAACGGGCTTAAATACAGGTCGTTTGGCAAATCCTGAAACGCGATGGGGAGGAATCATGAGAAGGTTAGAAACGAATGATTTTCAATCTGCAAATGTTGAATACGTTCAGTTTTGGATGATGGATCCCTTTAACAGCGATTACAACAGTAATACTAATCCTGAAATGGATGCTGCAAACCCACCAAGCGGTGAACTTTTCATCAACTTGGGTAACATTAGTGAAGACATTATTAAAGATGGTAAAATGTGTTATGAAAATGGATTACCTGGTAATCCTGATGGGCCAAATGCCAATCTTGCAACGGTTTCTTCTAATCTTGGCAAATCCCCTTTAATTTCACCCATTGCAAATTCTTTTGTGAATGAACCTAGTGATAGACCATTTCAAGATGCTGGATATGATGGATTAACTAATGAAGATGAAAAAACAAAATTTGCTTCATTTATATCTGCTTTAAGTACCTACTCAGGTCCAGAGATAACAAAGACTTTAGATGATCCAAGTTCTGACAAATATCATTTTTTTAGAGGCAGTGATTATGATGCCTTAAGTAGTCAAGAGGGATCTACTTTAAATCGCTACAAAAAATATAATAATCCAGAAGGAAATTCTCCAACCGAAGCGCAATACCCAGATGCTGGAATTCCAAGCGCGGCTTCAAATAATCCAAACATAGAGGATGTTAACCGCGATAATACTTTGAATGAATCTGAAAACTATTATCAATACAGAATAAAAATTTCACGTAATGATCTTAATGAAGCAAATGTTGGAAATAATTATATTGTAAATGTCTTAAAAGGAACTGCAGATGTGGATGGTATTCAAAAAGCAGTTAATTGGTATCAATTTAAAGTTCCAGTTACACAATTTGAAAATGCTTATGGTTCCATAGAAGGATTTAATTCCATTCGATTTATGCGGGTGTTTATGAAAGGATTTGATAAGCCAGTTATATGTCGATTAGCTCGCATGGAATTGGTAAGGAGTGATTGGAGACGTTATGCTTTTGATTTACAACAACCTGGAGAGTATATTGCTAATGATGATAACACCACTAGTTTCGACGTATCTGCAGTAAGTTTACAAGAAAATGGCGCTAAAACTCCCGTTAATTATGTGATACCTCCTAACATTAACCAACAACAAAACATCCAATCAACCAATTTGGTTTTACTCAATGAACAAGCTCTATCACTTCGGACTTGTAATTTGAAAGATGGTGATAGCAGAGCAATTGTTAAGTCAACAGAATTAGATGCGCGTTCCTTTAAAAAATTAAGATTATTTATGCACGCAGAAAAATTAAGCAGTGAACCCTTAAATGATGGAGATGTTTCTGTTTTTGTTAGAATAGGCTCTGATTTCACTAACAATTATTACGAATACGAAATTCCAGTTAAATTAACGCCTCCAGGAGTTTATGACGGAAATAATTCAAACGATCAAGTTTCAGTTTGGCCGAATGACAACGAATTTGTAATTAATTTTGAGGCCATTACTGGCGCCAAAACAGCTAGAAATGGTGCAATAGGAAATGATTTAATTGCCATGCAAAAACCATTTAAAGTGTCTGACGGTAATAATTTTATTACAATAGTAGGAAACCCAAATTTGGCATCAGTTAGAGGCATCATGATAGGTATTCGTAATCCAAAAGATAATGGCGCATTACCTAAATGTGTTGAAGTGTGGGTAAACGAATTGCGATTAACAGATTTTGAAAACAAAGGTGGTTGGGCTACTACTGGAAGAGTGCAAGCAAAGTTAGCTGATCTAGGACAAGTAGGATTAGCAACGACTTACAGCAAACCATTTTTTGGAAGTATCGAAAAAAAAATTAGTGAGCGCAGCAGAGAAACAAATTTTCAATGGGATGCAACAAGCACCATACAATTGGGTAAATTTTTTCCAGTAAAATGGAAAATTAATTTACCATTCTATTATTCATACGGACAAACAAAAATTACACCTCAATTTAATCCTTATGATCCAGATATAAAAATCAATAATAATAATATCAATCCAGAAGTTCAAAGACAAATCAAATCAAACGCACAGGACGTAACCGTTAGGAAAGGATATAATTTTTCAAACGTCAATATAGGTGGTTTTAAAAAAGAAGGCGCAAAACCTTTGCCATGGGATGTCAAAAATTTTTCAATTACTTATGCCTATAATGAAATAAATCGTCGCAATGTAAATATTCAAAACAGCATCATCAAAACGTATAGGGGATCCTTTTCTTATAATTATAGTACTAATGCGAAACCTTGGATCCCTTTCAAAAAATCAAAATTACTTGATAGCAAATGGTTAGCCTTAATTAAAGAATTTAACATCACACCACTGCCAAGCAGATTGGGCTTTAATACTGATGTTAACCGCTCCTACAGCGAATTGCTAAACAGAGATATAACTAGTTTTTATTCGGGAAGCGATGTCAATTTAACCAAAGCTCAGTTTAATAAAACATTTACCATGTCGCGTAATTATGATTTTCAATGGAACTTAACTAAAAATTTAAAATATGATTTTACAGCAAATAATGATGGGCGAATTCTCGAACCTTACGATAGAATTGATACAAAAGAAAAACGCGATAGTGTTAAAGCAAGTTTATTAGAGTTAGGAACAACAACCAGTTATCACCACCAATCAAATTTAAACTATCAAATTCCTATTAATAAAATTCCAATTTTTGATTTTGTTACTGCAAATGCAAAATATGGTTCCACTTATAGTTGGACTAGGAGGCCTTTTGCGCAAGAATCAATTGGAAATACAATACAAAACACAAATACAAAAAGTTTAACAACTTCCTTAAACATGGCTACTTTTTATAATAAAATCCCTTATTTTAAAAAAATAAATACGGGAAGCTCAACTAAAAAACCAAAACCTCCACCAAAAACTGACAAATCAAAAAAAGTGAATAAGGATTCACTTAAAAAAGCTGATAGTAAATTTAAAGATGTTGGCGAATTTTTAGCACGTGGCATCATGATGGTGAAAACAATTTCTTTAAATTATCAAGAAGGAAACGGAATAGCGTTACCTGGATTTAGACCAAACTCACATGTTTTAGGCTTAGATAATGAAACTAACTATGCTCCTGGAATAAAATTTGTAAATGGAAGCAGTGAAGATATTTTACAAACCGCAAAAGATAAAGACTGGCTTGTTAAAAACCCAAATGCTAACTTACCATATACCACCACCACAACTAAAAATTTAACTTATAGAGCCACCATCGAACCACATGGAAGTTTGAAGATTGAATTAAATGGTAACAAAACTTTTGCAAACAATAATTCCTTGTTTACAAGATTTGATACAATTGTTGGCTCTCCAACATTTTCAACTTTTGTAGATGGAACAAAAACGCAAACTGGTAATTACAGTATCAGTGTGTTTACGTTAGGAAAATCATTTAAAGATAAAGGAAGTGTAAATGATGGTACATCACTTTTATTTA
Source organism: Bacteroidota bacterium (assembly GCA_046345275.1). Taxonomy (GTDB): domain Bacteria; phylum Bacteroidota; class Bacteroidia; order B-17B0; family Aurantibacillaceae; genus UBA4416. Next base: position 9,879 of record JBKDJY010000140.1, on the reverse strand, counting down.
ATGAGTTTTTGGCTACTAGGCAAGATATAGCCAAAGAGTTGGCTTACAGCAATGACAAATCTTTAAAAGAATTGTCTTCGTCAAATGGTAATGTGTATTATGATGGGTATAGTACAACACAGCAAGACGTACTCCTTGGTGCATTTTATAGAACATATACAGGCGCAAAACTAAATGGCGTTGGCACCAATATAATGTTCCAACAAATTCCATTACCGAATTGGACAGTAAGTTGGGACGGATTAGGAAAACTAAAATTAATGAAAAAAGTTTTTCAATCAATTACCCTACGTCATTCTTATCGATCAACTTATACTTTGGGAGGGTACACAAACAATTTACTTTTTGAAGAAGGTGCTGGAACTAGGCTTCCTGTTCAAAATTCAGCATTAGGGCAATCATCTGATTTCAATCCGCGTTATTCCATAACTGGCGCTACCATCTCTGAAAACTTTAGTCCACTCATTAAGTTTGATTTAAAGTTTAATAAACAGGGATTAGTTGGAAATTTTGAAATTAGAAAAGATAAAACGTTGAATTTAAACATTACAGGGCCGCAGATTCTTGAAACGAAAGGACAAGAATATATCATTGGATTTGGTTATCGTTATCCCAAATTCAAAATAAAAAGTATTACCATACAAGGCAAACCTTTGGAAAGTGATTTAAATTTTAAACTGGATTTAAGTTTCAGAAAAAATTTAACCATTACGAGGCGAATTGTTCCTGTAAGTGATCAAATTACAGCAGGGCAAAACATCATCACTTTAAAAACTTCACTCGACTATCAATTAACGTCGAACATTAATTTACGATTATTTTATGATTGGATTAGAAACAAACCTCAAACCTCCCAATCTTTTCCAACTGCTAATACAAACGCCGGATTTAGCTTAAGGTTTAATTTACAATAAGAGTAAGCCCTCTGTAAGATTTAAAAAGAGATATTTTTGAAAACAAACATTCCCTTATTTCTAATAAAAGAATAAGGGAATGCTTATTATAATTTAATAATTGTTATTTTTTTGCTGGAGCTGCTGCTGTCGCAGAAGGCTTGGCGCCAGAAGTTGATTGAGGCTCAGGGGCAACCGCACGAGTTGTAACAACAGAAACAATCGATACGTTTTTGGCATTTAATAAAGTAACGCCCTCAATTGAAAGATCACCGATTGAAATTGAGTCACCGATTTCTAATTTACTAATGTCAATAACAATGCTATCTGGCAGGGTTTCGGCAATACCGCGCGCTTTTAGTTTTCGTAATTTCAAAACTAATTTTCCGCCTTTTTTCACACCTTCAGATTGCCCAGTTAAAACAACGGGAATATTAGCATTAACAGGTTTTCCATCAACAATTTCTAAAAAATCTGCATGAATTAATTTGTCATTAATTTTATGATATTGTGCTTCTTGCAAAACCGTTTTATAGATTTTTCCATCTAAATTAATTTCTACAATGTGTGCATTTGGCGTAAAGATAACAGGCTTAAATGCACGCTCATCAGCGTGAAAATGAATTTGTTCTTTACCGCCATAAATAACGCAAGGTACATGTCCTTTCAAACGAGTTGCCTTAGCATCTACTTTTCCTACGTTCGTCCGCAACGAACCGCTCAATGATACTGATTTCATATTTTTATTTTTTTATGATGGTTAATAAAATGCTCGCTCATTTTTTAAACATCGATTAAATTATTATTTATGCGAGTTAATTTACATGATAAAATTACTACTGATCGATTCATAGTTTTGCACACTATGGATTACTTTAGCAAACAGTTCGGCAACACTAATTACTTTTATTTTTTCGCTTTCTTGCTTAAGAGGGACTGTATCGGTCACTATAAGTTCTAATAATTTTGAATTTTGAATATTCTCATAAGCTTTTCCTGATAACAATGCGTGGGTGCAAACAGCTCTCACACTTAAAGCTCCCCTCTCCATCATCATATCTGCCGCTTTACAGAGGGTTCCACCCGTATCAACCAAATCATCTACTAATACGATATTTTTTCCTTCTATTTCTCCTATTGCAGTCATACGATCAACAACATTTGCCTTTGTACGTTGCTTGTAACAAATAACGATTTCTGATTTTAGATGTTTTGCGTAAGCATTCGCCCGTTTGCTGCCTCCCATATCAGGAGCGGCAATGGTTAAGTTTGCTAAATTTAAACTTTGAATATAAGGCAAAAATATTGAAGAAGCATATAAATGATCTACTGGTATATTGAAAAATCCTTGAATTTGATCAGCATGTAAATCCATTGTCATTACCCTAGTAGCACCAGCTAAAGCTAACATATCAGCAACTAATTTTGCGCCAATGGCAACACGAGGCTGATCTTTCCTATCTTGACGGGCATATCCAAAATAAGGTAAAACTGCTACTACTTCTTTAGCAGATGCACGTTTAGCAGCATCCAGCATTAATAAGAATTCCATTATGTTGTCAGAAGGCGGCATGGTCGACTGTATAATAAATACACTTTGACCTCTGATGCTTTCTTCGTATGAAACTTGAATTTCGCCGTCACTAAAGCGATAATGAGCCATTTTCCCTAAATCTTTGCCGTAAGATGAGGCAATTCTTTCTGCAAGCGCTTGGGTTGCACTGCCAGAAAATAATCTAACGTCTGTTTTCATTTAAATTTAAGGGACACAAATGTATGCTTTTTATTGCTTTTTGCAAGACAGATTGAAGGTTTTTTTAATTTGGTTTTGTAATGGTTAAAACTTAATGTTAGTGGCAGTTTCTTGAAAAATTTCGAATTTTTTTTCAATGGTTTTTATCGTTTCTCTAATACCCTCGTATCTAAATTCTAACTTATATTTCCCTGGTTGTAGGTAAATCATTTCAGACTCAATGCTCGTGTTTAAATTGCAAACCCAAATTAATTTTTTCCCATCGTCAATATAAATACTTCCAAACCCTATGCCTCGTTTTGATAATAAAACACTTCCTGAACTAGGAATTACTATTTTTTTTTCTTCGCTTTGCTTAATTTCAATATCATTGATTTTAATTCTTGGAAGTGTTAAAATCTCAATGTCGTATTTTCCAACGAGGTATTTTTCTGTTTTTCCAAAGTCTTGAACGTTGATGGTATTTATTTCTCCTTTTTTTCTTACAACACAATTCGGAATATATTTTGTTGCGGTTCCTTCCATTTGTAAACTCAAGTAACCCTGTGGGGCATCAATAGAAATGATATTATGTTTCCCTTGTAAAATGTTAATATTATTTTTTTCAATGGGTGGTATGGTGTGAAGCAGTATATCATAGGTTTTAAATGGATTTAAAATTAAGGTATCTGGATAACCAGCAGCATTAATTGTATGCAAATAGTTATATTTAATTTGTTTTGTTTGACTTTCAAAAAAAGTCATATTTACATTTGTTTCAGTAGGAAGTTTGTTAATGTCAAGCAAATCAACCTCAACGGTAGTTTGAGTGATGGCTTCAGTTAAAACAAGTGTTAAAACATCTTTGAAATTGGCTTCATTGCTGACGTCATAGAATTTTCCCATACATGAAAATACATCTGCAAACTTTACATCTAAGCCGACGCCAATTACAAATGGGCGCAAAAATATTCCTTTTCTTTGAAGTTCTTTTGATACTTCGCAAGGATTGCCATCACATTCTTCAATACCATCGGTAATTAAAATCACAATGTTTCGACAACTATCACAAGGGGTAAAATCTTTAACTGATTCGCCTAATGAATAAGCGATTGGCGTTGTTCCCAAGGGTTCTAATTTCTGAATACGTAGTTTTATTTTTAAAGCATTGTCTTTTGCTAAAGCAAAAGGCACTTCTAATTTTGTGTCTTTGCAATTTCGCTCTGGCTTAATAAATGTTTGGTGGCCATAACAACGTAAAGCCAATTCTAATTTGGGTAAGGTTTTTAAGCTGTCTAAGAACTCTCCCATGATTTTTTTTGCAACTTCAATTTTTATATTGCTGTTCCAAGGAGCGTACATGCTGTAGGAATCGTCAAAAATAAAAAGAATGCGGTTAGTTGGCTGCGACCGAAGATTGACAAACAACGAAGTTAGAATGAGAAGGGATAAAAAATATCTATTCGTTAATCTCAATTGAATCAATCTTTATTCTACTTTGGTAATTTGTAGATTTTATTAATAGTCTCCTAAGGTCTCTTCCAATTGAGTTAAAGCCTTTGTTAATTGCTCGTCGTTTGGAGCTGAACCATGCCACTTGTGAGTTCCCATCATAAAATCAACACCTGCACCCATTTCAGTTTTCATGATAATAATAATAGGTTTTCCTTTACCTATAAATTTTTTTGCATTGTTTAATCCTTCTATGACAGAAGCCAAATCATTTCCTTTTTCTGTTTCAATGACCTGCCAACCAAATGCTTCAAATTTTGCTCTTAAGTTTCCTAATGATAATACATTCTCTACGTCACCGTCAATTTGCCTTCCATTATAGTCAATGGTTGCAATATAGTTGTCTACTTTATTAGCAGATGCATATAATGCAGCTTCCCAAATTTGTCCTTCTTGTAATTCTCCATCGCCATGTAAGCTGTATATGATAGAATTATCTTTATTTAATTTTTTTGATAAGGCCGCTCCAATGGCCACACTCATTCCTTGCCCCAAAGAGCCACTTGCTATTCGTACACCTGGTAAATGTTCATGAGTGGTTGGATGACCTTGTAAACGAGAATTTAGTTTACGAAATGTTTTTAATTCCTCAATTGGAAAGTAACCGCTTCGCGCTAAGACGCTATAAAAAACAGGTGATATATGCCCATTGCTTAAAAAAAACAAATCTTCTCCTAATCCATCCATTGTAAACTTTTTAGGATGATGATTCATTACACCATTATAAAGTGCTACGAGATAATCCGTGGATCCAAGTGAACCACCTGGATGGCCAGAATTTACAGCATGCACCATGCGGACAATATCTCGACGAACTTGAGTTGAAAGTTTTTGAAGTTCTAAAATATCAGCCATAAGTATTTTTTTTACAAATATATTATTTGACCTTGCTAAACCATGTTAATGTTAATAATAATAAAGAGGTTGTTTAAAAACTACAAACTTACCAGCTCTTTCAAATCTTTATTACTTAAATCTCCAATCCATTTTTCGCCATTATTTACGGTTAATTGCGAAAGTTCTTTTTTAGAATTCAGCATTTTATCAATTTTCTCTTCTAAGGTTCCTTTTGTAATTAGTCGATGTACAAACACGTTTTTTTTCTGCCCAATTCTAAATGCTCTGTCGGTTGCTTGTGCTTCTAATGCCGGATTCCACCATAAATCAAAATGTATGACATGATTGGCAGCAGTTAAATTTAAACCAGTGCCTCCAGCTTTTAAACTTAAAATAAAGGTGTCGTAAAATGCATTATTTTGAAACGACTTAACCATCTCATCTCTTTCTTTCCTAGTGGTGCCACCATGTAATTGAATTGGTTTTTTATTATATACCTCACTGATGATGCTGTTTAAAATATCACCCATTTCTTTGTATTGTGAAAAAATAATAACTTTTTCTCCTGCCTCATAAATATTTTCGAGTAATTGGAGTAACAGCATTATTTTTCCAGAATGCTGTGGGTTTGCATTTGGAGCTTTGGTGTATTGATTCGGATGATTACAAACTTGTTTCAAAATTGTGAGTAATTTTAGTATTAATCCTTTCCTCGTCATCCCTTCTGACGCATCTACCATTACTAATAAATCGTTTGTGAGGCTATTGTATAAAGCAGCTTGCTCTTTGGTTAAAGATGTATATTGGTTACTTTCAATTTTATCAGGTAAATCAGAAATGATTTTTTTATCAGATTTTAATCTTCGTAAAATAAATGGTGCTGTAATTTTTTTAAATTTTTCTAACTTTTGTTTATCGTTATTTGCTTCTATGGGAAGACCATACTCTCTATTAAACCAATCAGCTGAGCCTAAGTAGCCTTTATTACAGTAATCAAAAATACTCCAATATTCCGAAAGTCTATTTTCTACTGGTGTTCCGCTTAATGCAATTTTAGTTGAAGAAGGTATGTTTTTTACAGCTTTGGTTTGAGCTGTTGCCGTATTTTTAATGTTTTGCGCTTCATCAATAACAATGGTGTACCATTTTTGTTTTGATAGTAGCGCATTGTCAGTGCGAGAAATGCCGTAGGTTGTAATCACAATGTCGCTTTTTGAAAAACTTCTATCTCGCTTATTACCATGGAAAATAGTAGCATTCAGAGTAGGTGCAAATTTTTGAATTTCTGATTGCCAATTGCTTAATAAACTTGTTGGCGCAATGATTAAAGCTGGGCTATTTTTCAAAAATCCATCATCTTTAAATTTTAAAAGTGCTGTTATGGTTTGTAATGTTTTACCAAGCCCCATGTCATCTGCAAGTATTGAACCTAGTCCTAATTTTGCATTCTTGTAAAGCCAAGAGTAGCCCCTTTCTTGGTAAGGACGCAATTTTGCATTTAGTTTTTTGGGTAATGAAACATTTTTTTCTCCAAATAATTTCTCTAATTCTTTTTTTAATTTAGCGTCAATGGTAATGGGCGCTCCTTCATAATCTTCGCTGATAGCTGCATGAACTAAATCAATTGGATTTTTTTGAAAGGGTTCTTTTATTTGCTCTAAAATTTTTTCTACATCCTCTTTTTTTAGCATCACATACTGCTCTTTTATTTTAATGAGTTGTGTGGAGGAATTATAAATTTTTAAAAAATCTTCGGGACTAATAAAAATACCGCCCATACTAATTTGCCAATTAAATTGCACCAACTCATCTAATTTAAAATAAGTTTTATTTCCAGTAGAACTTAATTGCACCGTCGCTTTTGGTTTGCTTAACAATTGCAATGATTTTGGAAGAATTAAATGTATACCCAACATTTTTATTACTGGAATAATCTGTTCTAGTATTCCTACAAATTCCTGATTCGAAAAAATAATTTTATCGCTTCCTTTTGATTTAATAAAATTATTTAAGGCTGGAATAAACTCTGAAATAATTTGTAAATCTTTTAAAACAGAAAATGACAATCTTTGATTTTCACTAATGAGCTGTTGATATGAAATAATGTTCTCAAAGCCATTGCTGCTATCTTTAACTACAATATCTAATTCAAATTTTTCAACTTCATCAACTTCTATTTCTTCAATTTTTAAAGCTGGGGCATAATCTTTTTTTGAAATGAAAAAACGGTTTAACCATAATTGTATGGTGTTTGGTATTTGTTTTTCAAGAATAGATTTAAAGGTTATCAGTTCATCATTAAAAAATAGGTTATCAATTTTATCTTTTACAGTTAATTGACCTTTATTGCTTTTGTTCTTTTGATGCGATGAAATGGAATGATTTAAAAAAATTGAACAAAGTAATAATTGTGCCTCAGCATTTATTAATGGAGAATCTATTTCCTTTTTTCCTTTAAAAGTAGAATGGCTAATAATGTTTTGTGGAAAATGGCTTAATAAATTTTCAAATACCACTTTCACACTATCGTTTATTAGCGCCGGAATCCATTGTATTCTATAATTATCTTTTGTTGCGTCAAATAATCTTGGTAAGACGGCACCTTTTTCTATAATAAAATTGCAAAACCTTAATAAACGATATAGGTAAGCAAATGAATCTGAATAACTATCTAATTTTTTACTTTCACTTTGTGCTATAAAAGCCAAAAACAATGAAAAATCGTTTGGCTGAATTGTATGTTTTTGTTCGTTGCTTATACTAAAACTTCCGTCGGTTTTATAATTTATATGCCATTGTATGTATCGCCATTCTTCGGGAAAATTCAATTTTTGACTTTTAAGTTCTGCTAAATAATTTGCTTCCCTATCAGAAAAAATATGGTATTTATTTTGAATTATTTTTTTAAAATCAGATTCGTAAAATAAAGGTGCAGCAGTATATAACAAAGGTAACTGATGTAATAAGTTATTTATTTGTGAAAAATCGGGAGTTATTTTTTTTGGTATCAAATTATCTGCCTTTTCTTTTTTTTCTGTATCAATAGCATTATTAATAGAGTATATTTTTTCTTCTGCAAATTCACCGATTTCTATGTGGTTATTTTTTAATTCTTGTATTAAATTTAATTGCCTTAAACTAAAAGCCATAAAGGGATTTTGGTCTATTTCATTAGCTATTTTATAAATTACGGCAGCTAAGTGTTTACAAGGCACAGCCCAATCTGGACACGAACAATTTAGTTTTAAGTCTTGCCAACTTTTTGGGAAAATATTTATATTTTTTCTTTCAATAATGTCAAGCAATTCTTTTGGTAATTGCCTGTTTAATAATTGAGGAATGAGATATGTATTTTCTTTTAAGGCATCTAATATAATTTTCTTTTCATCATCTGTAAACGGGCGGGATATAACTGTTACACTATATGGCTTTGGCCTACTACCACTTACTTTAGCGTTAATGGCGTTATTTTCAATATCTATTTTTTCAACACTTCCATTGTTTGCATATCGACGACCCCTATCTAAACGGTTATCATAATCAATGTTGGTTAAAGCATTCAGCCATTCTTTTCCCCAAAATGTTTTGCCATATTCAACTTTCATATCCCAATTTTTAGTGTTTTAGGGAGTTAAGTTAAAATGAAAAAATCTCTATAAGGAGTTATTTTTTTAACAATTAACCTCAATTGTTAAAAACTGCCTAATAATGCTATTATTTATAGTAAAGCTTACTCATCGATTTAATATATTTGCAACTTAAAATTTACAAGGAAATTATAATGCGAAATTATAAAAGCTTTCCTCAAAACCGAAAAATAACTCTATCAAAAAAATAAAAAAATGGCTTTAAAATGTGGAATTGTAGGCTTACCAAACGTAGGAAAATCAACTCTTTTTAATTGTTTAAGCAATGCAAAAGCACAAGCTGCAAATTTTCCATTTTGCACCATTGAACCAAATGTAGGAGTGATAACCGTGCCTGATGAGCGTTTAGCAAAGTTGTCAGAATTAGTTAAACCGCAAGCAGTTCTGCCAACTACAGTTGAAATAGTTGATATCGCTGGCTTGGTAAAAGGAGCGAGTAAAGGAGAAGGCTTGGGTAATAAATTTTTGGCCAACATCAGAGAATGTCATGCAATTTTACACGTACTGCGTTGTTTTGATGATGACAATGTTATTCATGTGGATGGCAATGTTAATCCAGTTAGAGATAAAGAAATTATTGATACCGAATTACAATTGAAAGATTTGGAATCAGTTGAGGCAAAATTAAAAAAGTTTGAAAAGGCTGGAAAACTTGGTAACGATAAAGAAGCTGTTAGAACCTATAACACGCTTTTAAAAATTAAAGAAACTTTAGAAAGTGGCAAATCTGCAAGATCTTGTCATTTAGAAGAAAATGAATTATCTTATATTGAAGATTTGCATTTACTTACCATTAAACCTGTTCTTTATGTTTGTAACGTAGATGAGGCTTCTGCTAAAACTGGAAACAAACATGTGGATGCCTTAAAGGAATCTATAAAAGGTGAAGGTGCTGAAATATTAATTATTACGGCGCAAATGGAAAGTGAAATATCTTCCTTAGAAACCTTTGAAGAAAAACAAATGTTTTTAGAAGAGATGGGCTTGGATGAACCAGGCGTTAATAAGCTCATTAAAGCTGCTTACAAATTGTTGAAATTGCAAACATACTTTACAGCGGGTGTTAAGGAAGTTCGCGCTTGGACCATTGAAAAAGGGATGACAGCGCCTCAAGCGGCAGGAGTTATTCATACTGATTTTGAAAAAGGTTTCATTTGTGCTGATGTGACGAAATATGATGATTTTGTTAAATATGAAAGTGAAAAAAATTGCAAATAAGAAGGAAAATAAATATAAGCTGGAAAATAATATGTTGTGG
>JBKDJY010000139.1:0-4281 GCA_046345275.1 Bacteroidota bacterium | reverse complement strand
CTTAAATTATCAGCGGTTTCGTTAAGGAAGGCAAAAGCGATGCAACGAAAATCGCCTTAAAATTTTAAAAGGGTTTTGCCTACTTTTGCCCTCAAAAGTAGGGAAAAAGAAATTCTGAGTTTTTGAGCAAGCTCTATTTATCAGAAAAGTTGCTTGCTTGAGCTCAATTTTTTTAAATATATGAAGCAAACAGATGAAAAACAAAAAGTTTTAAGTTCAAAAAATTAATACGCTAAACATATCACTGCTCTGAACCGTTATTTCTTGGGAATTAAAAATCAAAAATGAAAGTATTTTAAAAGTTTAAGGATCATTGCTGAAAACTTCGATGGCATTATTTTTTTAAACAGCTTTAAAACCAATGAAATTTATCATCTAGGTGTTGTATTGATTTCGCTAATTTTCCATTTGGAAATCTTATTTTGAGTCCACCTGTATAACAAACATCCATGATGTTAAAGTTTCCATCTAATTTACCAACACGCATTCTGTAATCGATGAAAAGTCCTAGAATCCCAAAATTATGTTCTATTCCTGTTCCTAAATTTAATCCAAACCAATTGTTTTTTATTAATGAATTGGCCATATAATTTTCTTTTAAATTTAAATAGTCGCGCTGGCCAGTAAAGAACCCTTTAAATGTATTGTAACTAAAGCCAGCAAAAGGATAAAATAAAGTTTTATTGTTTGGAAATCGAGCCAAAATTTCAAGGTTCGCTTCAATCGTGTTAGCATTGATGTCATACCAAGTAGGCTCAATGTTAATGGGCCTAAACCTCGTATATAAAGTTGATATTCTTACAAAATTATTTGCTTCATAAGTTAAACCAGCACAGAAGCCTGGAGAGTTATTGTTATCTTTTGTATTTCGAGCTAAAAATATAACACTGATGTTGGCTCCTGTTTTTAAGCTCCATTTTGTGTATTTTTTTTCTCTTACAATTGGATTTTTACTGACTTTTTTTGGAATTCTTTTATCATTAGTAATTTGTGCGAATGACAAATTATAACTTATTACCAAAATGAAATTTAAAATAAATATGTATAGCTTTTTCATTTCTCAAAGGTAGGTATTGATGCAGTATCTAATTTTTTATTTTCATAATTGGTTAAGTTTTATTCATAAATGGTCAACGAATGGTTGCGCCTAATTTTTCATTAAAACTTTTAATGAGTTTTTGCATCACGCTTTCTATCTGTTTATCGTTTAAAGTTGATTCGTCGTCTTGTAAATTAAAACTTACTGCATATGATTTTTTTCCAAATCCAACTTTATCTCCTTCATAAATGTCAAATAAATTAACTGTTTTTAATAATTTTCTTTCGGTGTTGTAAGCAATTTCTTCTAGTTCCTTAAAGCTTATTTTTTTATCCAGTAATAAAGCCAAATCTCTTTTAACAGAAGGAAATTTAGAGATTTCTTTAAATTCTAATTTAATTTTCCCAACCAAAGAAAGGACATTGTCCCAGTTAAAATCAGCGTAAAAAACATCAGCGCTGATATCCATCTTTTTGCTGAGCGCTTTATTTACTAATCCAAAATTTACTAAATTTTTTGATTTATAAAAAAAGGACAACCCATAATTAAATTCTGAATTTTTTAACTCATTTATTTTAAAAGGAATTGCTAATTTGTTTAAAACGACTTCTACACAAGCTTTCAAATATTTAAAATCTATTTTATTGTTTTCGCCAAATGGGTTTTCATAATATTTTCTACCAGTCGCAAACAAGGTCAAATGCTTTGTTTCAGCATATTTAAAATCTCCTTCAACGGTTTGATATGTTTTTCCAAATTCAAAAAATTTTAAATCAGCTTGTTTTCGATTAATATTATAGGATAAACTTTCTAAACCGCCATATAACATGGAATTTCTCATCACGTTCAAATCGGCACTTAATGGGTTTAATATTTTTACCAGGGGTGAGTTTTCAGGATAACTACTTTCTTTAGAAAGAGATAATCCCATTATTTCGTTGAAGCCAATATTTGCCAATACATTACCAATAGTAGTTTCTGTTGATGTAAATTTTTCTCTGTCTGCGAAATTGGCTGTAAATTTTATTTTTGTACTTTCCTCAATCAGGTCGTAACCGTATATTCGCATAATTTCTTCAATCACATCAGCTTCTCTCGTCACATCCGTTTTATACTGAGGAACTGATAATAATAAACTATCATTTCCTTCTTGTAAAATAGAAATTCCAAGCGATTTTAAAATGTGTTTGATTGTATTTTTATCAATTTCTTTTCCTATTAATTGATTGCAATGGTGGTATGAAAATGCAATTTGAAATGCTTCAAGTTTGCTTGGATAAATGTCTATCAGTTCGGCACTTAAGGTTCCTCCAGCGATTTCAAAAATGAGCGCTGCTGCTCGTTTAAGTGCAACAATCGTCATTTCAGGATCTGTGCCTCTTTCAAATCTGAAACTACTATCTGTTTTTAAGCCATGTTTTTTACTTGTTTTACGAATAAAGCTTGGATTGAAATATGCTGATTCTAAAAATATACTTATTGTTGTTTCTCCAACACCACTTGTTAGTCCACCAAAAACTCCCGCCAAACACATTGGTTCTGATGCATTACAAATCACCAAATCTTCTTCAAATAAAGAACGTTCAACACCATCAAGTGTTTTAAATTTAAGATCATTTAAGCCATTTTTTACGATAATTTTTCCACCTTTTATTTTATCATAATCAAAAGCGTGAAGTGGTTGTCCTAAATCATGTAACACAAAATTTGTAATGTCTACAACATTATTGATGGGTCTCAAACCAATGGCTAATAAATAATTTTTTAACCAAGTTGGAGATTGTTTTATTTTAATGTCTGAAATAATTAATCCACTATAGCGCTTGCAAGCTTCTGGATTTTCAATTTTTATATCTATTTGTTTTGAATGATTTGCTGCTGGCAATTCAAATACATTATGTAATAGCGCTTGACTTAAATCATTGTTATTTTTACAATTTAAAATAGCAGCTAAATCTCTTGCCACCCCAAAATGAGAAGCTGCATCCGCTCTATTAGGCGTTAAACCAATTTCAAAAACATAATCTTCTTCTAATTCATAATATTGTGAAGCTGGCATTCCAACAACAGCATTATCTGGTAAAATTAAAATGCCATCATGACTGGTTCCCAAACCTATTTCATCTTCTGCACAAATCATTCCTTCACTTTCTTGCCCGCGTATTTTTGATTTTTTAATTTCGAATGGTTCACCAGAAGTTGGATATAATTTTGAGCCTACTTTTGCCACTAAAACTTTTTGCCCTTCCGCAACATTTGGCGCACCACAAACAATGGTTAGAAAATCGTTGGATCCAATACTTACTTTGGTAATACTTAGTTTATCTGCATTAGGATGTTTTTCTTTTTCAATCACTTCCCCAATAACAATTCCTTTTAATCCACCATTAATTGCTTCAAACACTTCAATACCTTCTACTTCCAAACCTGCTGAAGTTAAGTACTCTTCAATTTGAGATGGCGTTAAATCAGTTTTTATTAAGGTTTTTAACCAATTGTATGAAATTTTCATTTATAAAGTCATTATGGATTGTGAGCTTAAAAATACTAAAACTAAATTATAAAAATGCCTTATATTTACTTGGTGGCTCAAATTGGTAAGGATATAGATATTGCAAAAAAATTTTTGGAAAACAATGAACTGGTTGGTATTCCTACAGAAACAGTTTATGGCTTAGCAGCTAATGCATTAAGTGAAATTTCTATTGCTAAAATATTTGAAGTTAAAAATCGTCCAGCTTTCGATCCTTTAATTGTGCACACACACTCTTTAGATTCAGTTTATGATTTTGTAACTGACATTCATCCTAAATTATTAAAAGTGGCTAAGGCTTTTTGGCCAGGCCCTTTAACGCTCTTATTACCTAAAAAAAACATCATTCCTTATTTATTAACATCAAACTTAAATAGAGTAGGTGTGCGCATCCCAAATCATTCAATGACTTTAAATTTATTAAAATCATTGTCATTTCCTTTAGCAGCGCCAAGTGCCAATCCTTTTGGTTACATTAGTCCTTCAAACGCAGAGCATGTTAATAAACAATTGGGAGATAAAATTCAATACATATTAGATGGAGGAGCTTGTGAAGTTGGGATTGAGAGTACAATCATTGGCGAAGAAAATAATTAAATAATAATATATAGATTTTTTGTTTTATCCATTCATTAAATTGAAAATATTTTTTGAAAATTAAATATATAATTAAATTAATCTTCTAATACAAAAGAACATTTAAAATTAA
>JBKDJY010000138.1:0-4958 GCA_046345275.1 Bacteroidota bacterium | reverse complement strand
CATCTTAAGGGAATCAAAAATAGAAAACACGTGCATATTGAAATGTATTATTCAAAGGACTTTACATAGGAAATTAAAAAATTTGTTGTTGTATCTATATAAATCAATTAAAATTAAAGCTGTTAATTATAGAACTTAACCTTACCAGTCTGCCAGGCAATGGCTTGCATTAAAGTCGAAAACGGAAGGAATTGCACTTGCTTTTGCAAGAAAACATTATGCCTTCAATTTTGACTTATTGTTCTACGATTTAACTACATTATACTTTGAAGCCTTACAGGAAGATGAGCTAAGGAAAAATGGTTAAGTTCTAAATTAAACAGCAATTAGATTAATTGATAATAGGCTTAAGTAGAAAATCATTTTTACTTAAACCATTTATCAAAATGGTTTAGAAAGTTTTTATGTATATAAATTTCAAAATCATAAATTTTAGTGATAACAAGGGTTTATAATTAAATTTGGTTGCGTATCATTATCTATAAGCGAAAAATTAGCTGTAAATTATAGAACTTAACCAGAAAAATGGATTTTCTAAAGACAATAAATCACAACAGCCGAAAATTTTAGTGACACTTATGGTCAACAAAGAAGGTTTTCCAATAGCCTATGAAGTGTTTGCAGGCAATACCTTTGAGGGACATACCATTATTCCCGTGGTAAAAAATTTTATTTTAAAAAACAATGTGAAAAAATTTACCGTGGTAGCTGATGCAGCAATTATCAGTACTGAAAACATCAAGGAATTAAAAGAGAATCAAATCAATTATATTGTAGGAGCGCGATTGGGGAATCTATCCAATGAATTAATTGCGTCAATTGATGCCAGTATTTATCTAGAGGATGGTAAAAGCATCAGAATAAAAACAGAAAATGGATACTTAATTTGCAGCTATTCTTCAGTTAGGTTTCGAAAGAACAAACACGAAATGGAAAAGCAAATTGTAACTGATGCACGATTAAAAAATATGATTACAAGCAAAGAACACAGCATTAGAGCCACCTTAAATCCTCAAACAATTGAATTTTTACAAAAAATGAATCTGCTGACCTAATTTGGACAAGTCGGGAAATACCAATTCATAAAGGAATCGAATTAACATGAAGATGTTATAATTTTCGCATTTATTAACGACTCTGTTCGTTTTTTTTTCGGTTATTTAGATATGTCAAATTTTAATGGTCAAGTCATCTAAAACCATTATGTAACATCAATGGATTCGGAAATAAAAAATAAAATAGCAATAAAGAAGTTTGGGTTCTTGCGTTTTTTTAAACGCTTAATTTTAGGTGCTGTTATTTTTTTAGTGACAACTTTTTCAATGAGTGTTTTGCTAGTTTATATCTATGAAGATGATGTAAAAGCTTTAATTATCAAAGAATTAAACAAGCACTTAAACAGTAAAATTACAGTTGAGCCTCAGAACATTGATTTAACAATCATTCAATCATTTCCAAAATGTGCGCTTGAATTTAAAAATATTTTAGCCTTTGAAAGCAAAGATTTTAAAACCCAAGATACTTTGCTATATGCCAAACGTTTGTCTTTAGCATTTGATATAAAAAATTTACTTAATAAAAATTATACCATTAATAAAATTGAATTAGAAGATTCAAAAATTAATTTAAAAATAAACAAAGAAGGAAATCCAAATTATATTATTTGGAAAACATCAACTAACAACAATAATAAAAATGACTCTGTAAAATTTGAATTAGAAAACATTCATCTGAAAAATGTTTTTCTTAAATACAAAAACAACCAAGAAAAAATAAAGATTACCACGACGCTGAATGAGATTAATTTTTATGGGAAATTCAAAGAAAAAAGTTATCTGCTTCAAGCAAAAGGATTAACTTACATGGAACTTTTTCAAGTTCAGAAAGTGAGATATCTAAATCAAAAGAAATTAAAATTAGATCTCATGCTTGATGTCAATGGAAACAATTTTAGAATTGTAAAATCCGAAACTAAAATAAACGAAACGTTCATAAATACCAATGGTTCATTTGAATTAAATGATAGCCTCATCAATTTAGATTTAGCAGTTAAAGGAAATAACCTTGATATTTCTTCAACCTTATCATTGTTGCCTGAGAGTTTTCAACATAAAATAAATGATTATGAAAGTGAAGGAATATTTTATGCCGAAGGTGAATGTCATTATCAAAACGGAAAGCCATTTACTTTAACATCCAAGTTTGGCATGAAGGGAGCAAATGTGACTTATAAACCAAATAAAGCAACTTTAAATAATATTAATTTAGAAGGAAGTGTTTTAATTAACGCGCATCAAAGCGTTTTAAAATTGAGTGACATTTCCGCTAACATGAAAGGCAATACATTTAATGGAAATGTAGAAGTGATAAATTTTAACGATCCTTTTTTAAAATTTCAAATTGATGCAAAAACCAATTTAGAAGATTTAATGACTTTTTATCCCATTGATACTTTACAATATTTAACAGGAAACATTAGCTTAAATGCCAGCATTGAAGGAAAAATTAGCGAATTAAAATCAAAAACTTACAGCCCAAATATCATTGCCAATGGCAGCGCTAGCTTGTTAAACATTAAAGCTCAATTTAAAAATTCAGAAAAAGAAATAAATATTCCAGGAGGTGAAGTGAAATTAAATCTTAAAAATTTAGAGGTAACTAATTTAAATTTAATAAAAGGAAATTCGGATATTACCATAGTCGGAGATATCCCAAATTTTTTGGAGTATGTATTTAATTCAAAATCCAACTTAACGATTAATTCAACAGTTAGCAGTAACAATGTAGAACTTGAAGATTTTATTTTTGAGAGTCAAGCTTCTTCAAAAAAATCAACTGTTTTGATTCCAGACAATTTAGAATTGAATATTGTTCTAAATTTTAAAAAATTAACTTTTAAAAAATTCAATGCATCACTATTAAGTGGTAAACTGTTTTTAAAAAATCAAAAAATTGCTTTAAATGACCTTTCATTCTTAGCCATGAATGGAAACGTCTCTTTAAATGCTTTGGCTGATGCAACAAATAATGATGTTAAAATTTCAGGTTCTTGTAATGTAGGGCGAATAAGCATTAAAGAATTGTTTTATCAATTAAATAATTTTGGGCAAGCCACGCTTCAAGATAAACATTTAAAAGGTTTTGCAACTGCAAACATCGATTTTTCAGGGGTTTGGGACAGACAATTAAATGTTGATTTAAACACAATCAATGCAACGAGTAATGTATTAATTGAAAGAGGCGAGCTAATCGAATTTAAACCCCTTGAAAGTTTAGCTAATTATATTGATATGAATGAACTAAAACATATAAAATTTTCTTCTTTACAAAGTAGCATTCAAATAAAAAACAAAACCATCATTTTGCCTAAAACCAGCATCAAGTCTACGGCTATCAATTTAGAGTTGTGGGGTCAACAAACTTTTGATAATCAAATAGATTATCATATACAGTTATTAATTAGTGAATTATTGGCAAAAAGAAGCGGGCGTCAAAAAAACTTTGATGAGGAATTATCATTAATTGAAAATGATCCAGAAAATAGACGGAGTATTTTTATCTTAATGACTGGGCCAATTGATAACCCGAAAATAAAATATGATAGCAAAGGGGTGAAACAAAAAATTAAAGAAGATTTTAAACAAGAAAAACAAAATCTCAAACAATTGCTTAAAGAAGAATTTGGCCTATTTAACAAAGATTCGGTTAGTAAAACACTTGAAAAATCTAATCAAAAATTTCAAATAAAAATAGGTGAAACCGACGCTAAAAAAGAGAAAGCACTTGAGCCTAAAAAGAAAGAAATAGAAGACGAAGATTTTTAAACCTTAATAAAAAAATAAGTTTAAAAAAACTAAATTTTCTAAAGGCAAGTTTTTTTATTTATTTCCCCGCAGGACTTTTAAAAAAATCAATTGCAGCTTTATTTGCAGGATCTAATTCTTTAACAATATTAAAACATTCTTTTGCTTTGTTTAAATCTTTTTCTTTTGAAAAAGCATAATGTGACCCTAAGTAAGAATAAGCTTCAATAATATTTACTTTTACACCAGCTCTTTCTTCAGGTTTAACTAATGCTACAGCTTTTTCATAATGAGGTTTTGCTAATCCTTTTTCATCTTTTAAGTCTTGTTGAACATTTGCTTTTCCTCTCCAAAAATATGCAATAGAATAGGTAGGATTCAATTGTGCTAATTTAGAAAAACAAGAATCAGCCTTCACAAATTGAGTCAATGCTTCAACATTTTTTAGTTCTCTTTGCTTAACTCCTCCATCATAATAATATGAGCGACCAAATTCATACCAATCCTGACTATTCAAATTTTTTGCATCTCCAGCCATTATTTTTTCATAAGTTTCAATTGATTTATTGTATTTCTTTGCTTTCATTAAAGCTTTAGCTATCTCTCTATTTATATCACTAGATTTAGTTGGTTCCATGCTAGCAGCTTTTTCCAATTCAATAATTCCCAAACTGTCTTTACCAGTTTTAGCTAGCAAAATGCCTTTGTATTTATAATCTGTTGCAACGTATTTAAAATTTGGTATTGAAGATGTTTTATCAAAAAAATTAGTGATATACCCCAATCCTTTATTGTAAGCATCTTTATCAGTGGTATTACCCAATTCAGCATAGGAATAACCAAGCATCCTGTCTAAATAAAATTTTGTATTACCCGCTTTTTTTAAACTTTCTAATTCGCTAACTGCCTCTGTGTATTGCTTGTTGCTAAATAAAAATGAAGCGTAACGTTCGCGAGCATCAGCACTATTATTAAGTTCTAAATATTTTTTATAACTTTCAATGGCATTTGCTTTTTGTCCTGCTCTATAATATAATTCCGCTTTTTCAAGATACGCTGGCGCAAAAGTTTAATCACTATTTTGTGGTTTGTGGTATCAGTCTAAAGCCACTGGACAGTTTTGTCCGCGTTGATATAATTTTCACGCACGTCAAT
>JBKDJY010000137.1:0-19526 GCA_046345275.1 Bacteroidota bacterium | reverse complement strand
TGTAAATGCGATTACAACATTTAAAACAAATAAATTTCTCATAATGCTAGATTTAAAATTTTCCTACTCGTATGGCTTTTCGGTGTCGCCCCGTTTGTTTAGTGGTCGCTAGTCTCCACTTTTATTATGTAATTGTAATTTAGTTTGATGTCCTTATGAACCGTCAAATCTTTGTTGTGGTGGTTCTCTTGTTTGTTTCATTACATTGTGTCGTTTTTTAAACTTGCCCATAACGATGTGTTTTGAGAAATCAAGTCATGTTTCGTCAATTTCGTTACTAGCTTTAATATTAGTCTTTAAATCATTCCATTGATTTAATGTTGTAATCACTATATTTTGAGATTTAATGTCAGGACCTAAACCATTGATGCCTCTAAAAACACTTCCACTATAGATGACAGTTGAAATTATTTTTACACCTCCGCATGGCAATGATCTAACTCTATCAGTTGGAAGAACGATTATACCAACATCAGATTTGTTTTCCGTCTCATTTACAATTGGCGGCAATTGGTTTTTTTGAACAACCCATTGAAATGATTAATACTGCGAAAATGGGTAATAGTTTTGTCGGTGTGATAAATTTTAATGTTTTCATTTTTTTAAGTTTTAAAAAGGTTAATACTTTTTTCTAAGCATAAAACAGTTTGATTTTGAAAAAGGTTGCCTGAGATTTATTTTAAAAAAAATATTGACGCCGTTATTGTACACTATTCTAATTCAAATAAGATTGGTTTATTTGTTTTTGGAATTCTAATAATTTTGCATGGCTGTGTAATACTTTGTGTAACGGGTTCATTAGGTTTAGGAAATCCATGTTTTACGTATACGCTTATATTATTTTTATTTTCAACGATTTCTGTATTATCAATAGAGAACCCGCCTGTAGAGAAAATCGCATAAATAGAGGCAATAACGATGTGTTTTGAGAAGTCAAGGCCTGTTTCGTCATAATTTTGGATATTAATCTTTAAATCATTCCATTGATTTAATGTCGTAATCACTAAATTTTTAGGTTTAGTGATATATGGGAAGGAAACCCCAAAATTTGCACTATAAATGACAGTTGGAATTATTTTTACACCTCCGCATGGCAATGATTTGAAGCTATCTGTTTGAAGAACGATTATTCCAATATCAGCTTTGTTCTCAGTCTCATTTACAATTGGCGCAATTGGTTTTTTTGAACAGCCCATTGAAATGATTAAAACTGCGAAAATGGGTAATAGTTTTGTCGGTGTGATAAATTTTAATGTTTTCATTTTTTTAAGTTTTAAAAATGTTAATACTTGTTTCTGAGATTAAAACAGTTTGATTTCGAAAAAGGTTGCCTGAGATTTATTTTTAATAAAAAAATGATTAAGAAAAGGGATCATTCATCAAAAACATCAAGTTCTTGAAAATGAATAAACAAATTTTAATCAAAACAATATTGAACTAATTTGTTCTAGCATTTTTAAAAATTATATTTTTTAAGGCTCTACAGAAATAGGTAAAATCTGTTTTAAGTGGGTTAATCTCGTATGAAGAAAGGTAATTATATTCAGATGCCATTATTTCTTCTAAAGTAATTGGCAAATCTGCATAAAAGGGAGGAATTAAACCAGGCTTTGCTTGTATCCGTTTTTGTTTTAACTCACTCGAATACAAATTTAAATAATGCTGGCTTAAAGGACGAATTCCAAAAAGTTTTACTTCTCCTTTCAATAAATTAATCGTCATTGGTAATTCATCAATCCAAAATCTTCGTAAAAATTTACCCCAACTGGTAATTCTATAATCATCTTTAATTTTTCCCCCATCCATCAAATTATTAGTTTCGAAAATATAACTTTGAATGAACTCAGCGTATGGATGCATGGTTCTTATTTTGTAAACAGTTATAAAATTATTGTTTTTACCAACGCGATTCATCTTAAATAAAATACCAAATGAAGGCGTTTTTTCTGGAATTGCTCTATTTGTTTTTTTACAAGCAAAATAAGTTAGGTTACCCACTTCTTTCAATTCTACAATATCAAAACCATTAAATACAATTCTACCAAGTGTTTCAGCTTTAGATAAGACTCTGTTTCGGCCAGCTGTAACAAAAAAGTATAACTTCCTCGTTAAATGTAATCTTGGAAAGATGCGTTTGAATACAAAATCTAAAAAAAAATAAATTTGAGCAATAAAAAAAGGAAATTTTTTTAGCAAGCGATTTTTTCTTTGCACATATGTTTCTGCGCAACCAATAAAGATTGAATTTTCAGCTAACTTGTAATTTACTGTTCTTAAAAACCGATTGATTCTATTGATGTCATTAATTTTATTAAGATTTACAATGTTGTCATAGCTTTTTGGGGTGATTGAATCTATATTAAAAACATCATTTGTTCTTAATATGATACTCTTGTCAAAATTTTCTCCAGTATATTTTGATATAAAATTAAAAGCCTCAATGCCTTGCTCATTCAATAACAATTCTTTATTCATCGTACACTTTGGACAATCTTTTTGTCAAGCTTCTTATTTTCTATTATGGAAATTAAATATTGAGCCAAATTAATATTTTTATTTAACATATTTATCCGTCTATCCTCCCATTCTTTTTTAAGGTTAGGTATTTCAAGCAATTCCTTTATTTTTTGAAATAATAATTGGGGTTCATTTGTCTTTATTCCAAAAGTAAGTTTAAACACATGCTCCAATTCTTCTAAGTAAGATAATTCACCAACAAAATCGTTAAATCGAATGGCAGGTGTTCCTAATACAGCGGCTTCCGCTGTCATTGTTTGGCTATCACCAATATACATATCAGCAAAGTAAAGCGCATGATGTATATCTAGCGGTGGAATTTGAAATCTGTATTTTTCAAATTGAGGTTCAAGTGGTCTTTCAGAAGTAATAAAGACGTTCCCAAATGGTAATAATAAATCAATTAATTGTTGAGCTATCACCTCGTCAATTCCAGATTTTCCAACATCATGGTAAGCTGTTAATTGGGCAAATCTTAAAATGAAATTTCGTTTTCTGAAATCAAAAATGGAATTTATCTTAGTTGCATCTGGCAAAAAATGATCAGGATGCAAATAAGCTAATTCATGATAACTATTATATCCTATTTTTTTATGATTCCATTTCCACGCACTGCAACAGTTTGGACAAACTAAGTAAGTTGCTAAGGGTCCTGCTATTTTTGCAAATTTAGGAACCGCTTCAAAATCATCTTCAAAAAATAAATAAGAAGGAATTCTATAAAGTTTTCCTAATATTGCTAATTCAGCAGCAGAACCAATCAGTTTGGAGGGTTTATATGTGAAAATAATTTTTGAAAGTGAAAATAATCTGTTTAGTAAACTAACATATTTACCAATCTTTCCATTTTTTTTATGATCAGGAACAATATTAATATAATCTAAATTGCTATCAATTAATAATTTTTCCAATACATCTTTACTTTTAATAACTATGATCAATTGATGCCGCCTAGCCTGTAAATTCTTAATTGTTTCTTTAAATAAATAGAAATGAGCGGGGTGCCCAAGATAAAATAGAATTTTCATAACTAATCTAATCTATTAAATCGAATGCCATAACGAGATAAAAAACTGACAAGTTCTTCTCCAACCTTACTAGAGCCAATCCTTTCTTTTTCAGTTAAAGAAATTGTCATTGCAAAATTGGTTATGCTTGGTATTGAGCCTTTTGTTAAAATTAAAATAGAATCTGAAAATTCTTTTATAGTTGAATTGGAAAACGCTTCTTCAAATTTTAAGAAAGATTTATTTTTAGCATTAATTATTTTTAATTCAAAGCCTGTTTCTAATTGCGTTTGCAAAACATGATAATCATGATGTTTTAAATAAGCAATGAATTCAAAAAAAATATCATCTATTATTTTTTTTGATTCGATAGAAGATAATGTATCTGGAAAATTTGATTTTAAAATTTTAGCTGGCGAACCTGCTACCAATGAATTAGCTGGTATATCTTTATTAATTAATGAATCTGCCCCAACTACTACGCCATCTCCAATGTTTACGCCTGGCATTACAAAAACGCGCCAAGGCAACCATACTTTTTTTCCAATGGTAATAGGCTCAAACTTTACTGGATAACCATCTAATACAGAGCTCCACGAACCATGCGTAAATAATAAACAATGGCCTCCTATACCAGAATCGTCTCCAATAACTATTGGTTTGGTGGGATTGATATAACTTGCTTGCATAATGATGGTTCTCTTACCCATAATTAAAGCAGATTCTGGCGTTTTCATTCCACCGATGTAGACTTGCTCATTAATTCGTGCGTCATCATCAATTGAAAAAAGTTCAGTATCAATGGCACTAAATGCACCAATTTTTACATAGCGACCTATTTTGATTTTTTTTGCTCTGATGATCGTAAAAAAACCAACGCTTGAATCATTCCCTATTTCAACATCTTTACCAATTACGACACAACCAATATTCAATGTTACATTTCTTCCAATTTTATAACCTTTTAACTGATAAATAAATTTTTTTATAAATGATGGTAAAATGCCAATTGTCGCGATATGAAAGATTGGAATTCTATTTTTTTTTATGAGCACGTTTTTTACTTTTACTTACAAGTTTATCTATAATTTAATACTTCTCAAACTTAAATATGAATAATTGTCAAGCTTATTTTTTTACAATTATTTTTTTTATACTGTTTTTAATATTTTGAAAAACAAGTTCTTTCAACCATCCTAATTTATGATCAGTCCAACGTTGAGGATGTATGTTTAGCATGATGATAGGTGGTAATTGTTTTGCATCAAAGGCTTTAATGATATCAATGGTTGAAGTAAATTTAAAATCAAAAGCAGTTTGTACTTTGTCTCTTACGCTCGACGTGTTATTATTCCACTGACGGCCAGTATCGGTTAAATATAATACTTTGTTAAAATCTATGTCAAAATAAGGCTCTCCAATAATTCCTAAATCTTTGTAATTATATTTTGTCCATAGCAGCCGATTATCCCATTTAGACAAAGGGCTACCATGCATACAAATTGTTTTAACAGGATAATAGGTTCTAAATAATGTTAACTTTTCCAAAAAATGAGCGTATGATTTTTCATATTCACCTTTATTTAAAGCCAAATCTTCATAATGATAGCCAATTTCGTGATTAAGATTTATAATCTGTTGAATACAACTTGGCTTCAAACTTTTTTTAATTGCTCTAAAATAATATGATCCTTTTGCTCCTAGCTGATTTTCAATTTTGGCTGTTCGTACTGAATTACTTGGTAAAGCATCAACATCGTGCCTTAATATAAAAACTTTAGCATAACGATGTCCATGATTAATATAATCTTCAAATGATGTTAATGTATAATCATTACGAATGGCGGATTGAAGTAGTTGTTTATAAACTTGTAAAGTAAAATCTCTTTTCATTTTATTTTTCATTTTTTAATGAAATGAGTAATTCTGTCAAAGCCACAAACATCCAAGCTTGACTCCAACGCATAAACGGAATTTTATTGGTATGTGTTTTTAATTTACGGTAATAAAAAAAACCTTTTTTGTCTTGCATCTTTTCAATAGTCCATTTAGCAATTGTTTGAGAGAAAGTTAGATATTCTGAATTCAAATTTCTCATTCTTAAAAAAGTAATGATGCCTTGCGATTGGTTGTGAATTTCTACCGGATAAATTTTAGGAAGTCTCCATTTTGATTGACCGTTTCTAAAAAATTGTTCTTTCATATAATAAGCAGTTCCTTTTTTAATGGCTTCTGAAAATTTTTCATTTTTAATAGAACAATGTATGATCACATCATCGATGCAATCAATGATGTATCCTTGATGAAAATCAATTTGAATTCTTTCCTTACCAAGTTCATCCATGCTATAATTCCAGTGACCATCAGCGTGTTGTTTTGCAATAACAAAATCAACAGCTTTCATTGCTATGATTTTTAATTGTTCATCTTTTGTAATTGAATATAACTGAGCTAACACTGATGCAGCTAATAAACTGGCATTGTAGCAAATATCAATTCCTAAAGTAGTATAACTAAAACATAAGCCATCTTCAGTTTCAGTTTTTGGTAAATCTTTTAAAATAAATAAACCGATGCTTTTTAAAATATCCAATGCTTCTGCATTTTCAGTCAAATGATAATATTCAAAAATACCTTTTGCTACAAAAGCTGTTACAACAATGTTTGGACTATAAGCTTGAATGTATTTACCAGAACTTGCCCAATCGAAATTATAACCCCAACAATAACCGCTATAACCTTTGGTGCTAGTTTTTTTTAAAGCATCAAATAATCCATCTAGTTGTTTGGTGTAATTTTTTTCAGGAAATTCTTTTTGCAATTTAGCATACGAATGTAAAAATAAACCTAATCCCTTCGGATTATGTTCTTTCTGTATTCCCAATAAAGGTCTAATGTTTATTGGATTACGTTTTTGAAATTGCAATGCCAAAATTGGAATGAGTCTTCCAAAATATTTTAACTTTATTTTTGAATTAAGTGTATCATAGGGATCATAGCCTTTAAAATTTTCACCTTCGACGTAAGTGCGAAGTCTTTCAAAAGAATTTTCAAAACACAATAAATCATCAGTTGTAATTTTTGTCATAAATTAATTCTTTCACCATTCTTAGAAATGGATTCTTCAACTTTAAAAGTTGTGAGCATCGCATCAAACGTTTCATTAAATGGAATTGGATTTTCTTTTCCCTTTTTGATGGCTTCTAAAAAAGTTGCTATTTCTTTTTTATGTCCTTTATCTTGACTTCTTAAACTACTCTTATGAATTGATTTACCATAAACAGACATCATTTTAAAATCATTAATTACAATGGATTGTCCATTGGAGAAAATTTCCAAAAATTCTTTTGATAATTCTTTACTGCCATTTGAAAAGTAGGATATATTAGCAATACTTCCGTTTTCCATTTTCAAATTAATAATTAAAGTATCCCTTAAATGATTTGCATTTAATAATTCGTTGGCAGATACCGAAATAATTTTGGAACCAGCTATAAACGACACCAAATCTATAAAGTGACAGACTTCTCCCACAATTCGTCCACCACCGATTTGTTTCTGATGAATCCAATGTTCTAGAGGAATCATTCCTGCATTAATTCGATAATTGATGGCAACAGCTTGTTTATTACTTAGAATTGTTTTTAATTTTTGAATATGTGGCGCAAAACGTCGGTTGAAGCCGACCATCACAAATGTATCAGTATCTTTCTGTAATTCATTTATTTGCATTAATTCATCTTCAGTTAAGCATAAAGGTTTTTCTACAAACACATGCTTTTTATGTTTGATGGCTTCAATGACGTAATGTGCGTGTGAATCATGACGGGTTGCAATAAAAATGGTATTACAATTTTTGTCGCTAATTACCTCTTCACTTTGATTGGTGCAATAATCAAAGGCATATTTATCTGCTATGTAACGTGTTGTATTTCCCTTATTAGAAGTGACGCCAATAAAATTGCAATTACCTTTTAATATTGGCAATAGAACATTATTGGCAAATGAACCAGCTCCAATAAAACCAATATTAGGCTCAGAAGGACGAGGAGTTGAAGTCTTTAATTCAACTTTAGAATTTATTTTTTTAGAAAGGTCATATTTTAAAAGAATACCCGTGTAAGATTCTGATTTGTCTAGTATCAATTGATATGCTTTTAAAGCTTCATGAAAATTAAAAACATGAGAAGTCAATTTTTTTACATTAATCCTTTTATTATTAATCAACTCCACAAAAGCTTGCATATTTCTATTTTCAGTCCAACGCACATAACCGTATGGATAATCAATGCCTTGATCTTCGTAGTTTGAATCATAGCGGCCAGGTCCATAAGAACTGGACATTTTCAATTCCAATTCTTTTTTATAATAATTTGTTCTTTTAAATCCAGTTGGCACACTTCCAACAATGATTACTTTTCCTTTTCTTCTACAAAGTTCTCCTGCAAAATCAACTGGATCAAGACTGCTTGTGGCTGCGCTAATAATAACAGCATCTACACCCTGGCCGTTCGTTAATTCTTTAATCAAATTTTCGAGATCATGAGTGTTTCTCTCAAAGGAATAATCGGCGCCAAGATCCTTGCCCAGATCAACCATGATTTTATTCGTATCAATGCCTATACTTTTTACACCACTAGCATGGAGTATTTGAAGAGTTAACTGACCGATTAATCCTAAACCAATCACAGCACAAGTTTCACCCAAGCGCAAATCTGCTATGCGAACTCCTTGTATGGCAATGGATCCGATGGTTGTAAAGGCAGCTTCATCACAATTTACTTGATCTGGTAATTTTACGCATAAGTTTTTAGGAATGGCGACCACTTCGGCATGCACTGCTCCAGAACCCGCACAAGCAACCTTATCGCCAATTTTAAATTCTGTGATATCATCTGCAATTGCAATTATTTCGCCTGCAGAACTATAACCTAATGGTGATGGTGAATCTAATTTATTCATCATCAATTTATAAGTTTCAACAATGCCAATTGTTTTAGCTGTTTTAATTACTTTTTTTACTTCTTCTTGGCGAGCCATCGCTTTTCCAATATAGCCCAAACGAGCGTCTTTAACCGTTTTTCCTTCGGTGCCAGCACTAATAATAGAAAAGTGATTTCGAACCAAAACACAACCACTATTAAGAGTGGGATAAGGAACTTCTAATAGTTGCATGTAACCATCTTTGAGGCTTTGTGTTAGTTGTTCCATTATTTTAAGATTTTAATAATTACCTTATTTGTTGAAGATAAATGAAAGCTTATAAAGATAGTGAATGTAGCTTAACATATTTAAAAAATGGGTTTATTTGACTTGAAGTAGAGCTATAAAGTTACTTCATCATACTTTATGAGAATTAAAACTAATATGGAGTTATGCTGATAACAAGTCGTGGCTTAAATGTCTAGAACGATTCGAATATTTGACTTAAGCGTCTGGATTTGTACTTTTGTTAAAGCGCCGAGTCTATTTTTTAGGCGTGTATTATCTATAGCTCGAATTTGGTCAACCAAGATGTCTGAAGGTTTGTCTAACTGACCTTTTTTTAAATGAACCCTAAGCAATTGGATATCCTTATTAACTTTTGATGTCACGGGACAAACAAGAGTTGACGGATGAAATTCATTTAGGAGCTCCGTCTGTATGATTACTACAGGTCTTATTTTCCCTGGCTCGGTTCCTATTCTTGGATTCAGGTCAGCAAGCCAGATGTCGTATTGTTTAAACTTCATCAATCAACTTTTCAAATTCGTGTAAAATGTCCATTGAGTCTTTTCTAGTTAATTTAGACTCCTTCTCAAGTTGCTTTTTCAAAAGACGTCTTTTATTGAACAAATTGTAAATATTAACAGCTTCGTTTATGTAGCGATTTCTTGCAAGTTTCAGCTTCCCAGTAATTTTCTCAGCTTCATTATAAATGTCGTCGTCAAGTTTTAATGATAAGATTTTCATTTGAGGATGTTTTTACAAAAGTATATATTAAAAGTATATACTCAAAATTTATTCTATTATATGCACAAATGTTTTTAACTAGCAACTCACTAGCCTTTTAATTTCTTTTTTGGATGTCGACTAGCGTGAAAAAAGGAGTGTTATTGACCAAACTACTGTTTTTTAGTCGAACATTGGTGTTAATTTTCCTTTAATCAGATTTAAAAAATGAAAGTGTAAAAAAAGAAAAATACAGAAAAAATTTCAGGTAAAATGAATTCAACTTATAAATAAGTTTGTGAGGAATTTAGTTTAGATTTCAGTGGATTAAAAGCCATTTAAACCCAAACTTTAGGTTGATTTTTTATTACTCTTTTGCAGGATTTCTGTAGTAGGTTTTATCTTCCAAAAATTCATTAATAGAAATTAACGATGGTTTAGGGAGTTTTTCGTAATATTTAGAAACTTCAATTTGCTCTCTATTTTCAAAAATTTCTTCCAAATTATCGGAATTACTAGCAAACTCAGCCAACTTAGCAGACAACTCTTCCTTCATTTCTGAACTAATTTGGTTTGCACGCTTAGAAATAATTGAAATTGATTCATAAATATTTCCTGTTGGTCCATCAAACCTTCTGATGTCACGAGTTACAGTACTTTGGTCGGCGTTAGTTTTTTTAAAATCCATTGTTATTATTGATTAATGTTATTTTTAATTTTCAAGCAAGATTCATATATATTTTCTGCTTTCAGTAAATAATTACTTTTCGGGTACAAATCTAGTAATTTTAAATAACTTTCCATAGCTAAATCCAATCTTTCTAGTTTTTTGGATTCTAAACTATTAATTGCCAAAAGGTAATACGAGTCAATTTTTTGATACATTAATTCATCAATTTTTTGAGATTCTGGAAATTCTTTAATAAAACTATTTGTACTGGCTATGGTAGCTTTGTAATCTCCGATATGAAAATATTGCCTGATGATATCATATTCTTTTTTTTCTAATTTACCACGAAGTAAATCATAAATTCTATTACATGAATCTATTCGTGTACTTTCAGGAAACTTATCGATGAAATTTTGCAATTCTGCCATGGCATTTTTTGTATCTGTTTGATCGAGTTTATAAGCTGGTGAATTTAAAAAATAACAATACGCATTCATAAACAAACACTCTTCTGAATGTTTTCCAAAAGGAAAACTTCTGTAATAATTCTTAAAATGATATTGAGATAAGGCATAATCGCCTTGGTAATAATTACAAAAAGAAAAGTTATAATAAATATCTTCAGCTTTGTCAGATCCTTTAAATACAGGTATTAATTCTTCATATAAGCCAGATGCTTTTACATAATTGCCTTTTTTGTAATAGTCATTGGCACGCTCTAATTTTAGTTCATAATTTGAACTTTTTAATAATTTATTATAACCATCGCAACTTGTTAATGCTGCTGTTAAAATAAAACAAATATAAAATGCATTTTTAACCAAAACGATGCAAAGATAAATGATTTTAGCAATTTGCTAAATTTTTCTATGCTTTAAGGTATTATTTTATGCTTTTTTCACGATTTATGAATGATAAACGTTCAACATCTTTAAACTTATTTAAAACTTGATGATTGTTATAAAACAATTCATTGTTATTAACTAATTTATAAATATCAACTCCATTTTCTTTAATCAATAAATCGTCCACAAACAATTCTTGTGTGGCATGTTCTTTTCCTTTTGTAATAATCAATATTTTACTTTTTGTATTTTTTACTTCAAATGTACCTTCAAGTAACGACCAGTTTCCATGAATGGTTTCGATTTGTTCAGGAAAATATGTAGTTGAATTAATGTTACCTGTCTCATTATCATGTTCTTCAATGATAAATCTAAACCAATCATTTAAAGCATCTTTCATTCCATTATACATCCATAAACTAACATGGTAGGTTTTACCAGTTTTAAAAGTATTGGGAGCAAATTCGGCAAATGTATTTTTACCTGCTTTTAAAGATTGAAAACCACCTTTTCCTCTGAATACATGTTTTGACGTGGATTTTTCAAATCCATTATAATACAAGAAAGATGAATCAGAAGATGCCTGAAAGGTTTGATTATAATATAAATTTGCTTTTGCGCGTTGGTATTTTTCAAAAACTTCATTTGAATGATTATGAAATAAGTCTTCTGGTTGTAATGAGTAAATAGAAATTTCTTCGCTGATGTAAAGTGCTTTACATTTTTGAAGAATCTCTTTTTCATAATCAGTCATGCCATCATTGGTTGTAATTACTAAGAAAGGTTTAGTGCTTTTAAGGTCATACTGTATTTGTTTTGTATAAAAAGCTGGCGAAACAATTTGTACTATCTTTTTACTTTCTGTTACAGAAGTTCTGGTAAAATTAGCACACATAATTGGAATGCCTGTATGATAAGATATAACAAAGGAAGAACTTACTGTTTTGTAACTCCTGGGTCTCGAAAAACATTCGGAACCTTGGTAATAAAATGGAAAAGTAATTATGGCTTGATATGTTGATGAATCAACAAGTTGCAATGCTTTAATGTATGAAATGGATAAATCATCTCTTTTAAATACATTTTTTGAAGTTGTAATTGATTTAGAAATTTCTGAATGATAGGGCAATCCTTCTAGGATATTAAAACAACCCACAAATACACAAAGTGTTGTAATGAATACAATTTGTTTTTTACCGGAAGCCATATCATACATTTTTTGAAGAACGTTAGCAGAAAACACCAATGCTACGAAATAAAAAGGCCATGTAAATCTTCCAGTTGCTCTAAATGGTTTCACAAATGGTAAATAGTCTATTAATCCATCTATTTGTTTAAAAGGAACAGCCAATGCAAACAATAACACAACAATAGCTGATATGAATGAAACATTTAAAATGCTTGAATCAAATAATCTATAGAGTATAGAATTTGGGTTTCTTTTAAAAAGTTGAATGAATGATAATACAATTATAATTACAAAAAGTAGAGCGGTTGTTATACCAACATAACTCCACGCTTCCCATTGCTGCGCAATGATGTTACCAGTTAATTTGTCGAATAGAGGTTTTAAAGGTGGATGATGTGGTAAAAAAACATCATCTAATTCGGCATTGTATTGAAAAAAACCAGAGGGATTATCTGTTCTATTAATATGCGTATCAGTTAAAATAGCAAAGGCATAAAATAATAATATTGGTAAAATGGCGTTAGAAATTAAACCCAAATAATGTTTTAATTGGCTTAGTCTGTGTTTATCTAACATAAACTTCACAATAATAATCATTGATAAAAAGAAAAGACTGATGATGCCTAAATAGGAATGAATGAATAACCAAAATATATTATTCATAAGTAGTAAAATAATATATCTACGATTGTTTTGATTTTTTAATACCTTGATTAATAATAACCATGATAAAGGGATGGCTACACTATATGAAAGGGCCAAATGTCCAACTAATCTAAATATCTGAGGTGCTAAAATAGTTATGCCGATACAAAACAATAAACTAAACCATTTATTGATATTGAATTCTAATAATAAATAATAAGTAACGATGAATGTCAAATAAATGGAGAGTATCATCATGAAATTAAGAATACCAATACTGTACTCACTAAATAAGGGCGATATACAAGCAATGAGTTTAATAAAATTGGCTACAACAGGATGACAATCGGTATATAAAAAATGCTCGCCATAAGGATAATTCATTCCTTCAAAATCAATAAAATTATGATCGTATTTTATATGATAGCAATAGGTGAAATAATTTTTTATACCATCACCTTCATTGCTAAATAAATAGTCGTTAGGATGAAATACAATAGGGTAATAAAGCCATAAAGTGATTATTGAACTCAATAAAACAAGAAGAATTAAAGGAAGCTTCTTTTGCATTACATAAATATACTCATAAAACTAATTATGAATATTTTGTATAAAAACATTACCAATAAGCACCATTTTCTTTTATAATCTTCAAACTATATGTCGCCTTTATTGGTAAGAAAATGGAATAAATTTATTGTCCATTATGGGGGGGGTAAAACCTTCGCATTTAGGCGAAGACTTTTAGTATTATTATTATAAGCAAAATTACAGAAAAAGTTCACATAGCTTGTATGACTATAAATATCATATAGTTTGGATTACAAAGTATAGTAAGCCAATACCGTCTGAGCTTATGGCAGAAAGAATAAGGGAGATTTTACGTCAAATATTAAGGAGCATGATGTTGAAATAATCAAGGGGCATATTTCAAAGGATCACATACATATGTTTTTGTCAGTAAAGCCACATTTAGCAATTATTGAAAAGGAAAATGGCGACTTTACAGTTACAGCTTAACTGTAGTAGGCTTTCAGCTTAAAGTGAAAACTTTCGGCTAAAAGCCGAAAGCAGTTTATTTTACAGACTTTACTTAATGTAAAATTTTAAAGATTAACTCTCGCATTAATTCTCCTTTATCGGTCACGCCATTATTTACCCCTTTTGTCTTTAAATCGTATTCTTTTAAATTTTTAAATATGTCTTTTAACTTACCAGTGCTGTAGTTGTATGAGGCTTTTGCAATGCCATCCACAAAAAAAGGATTGATGCCAAGGGTTTGGGCAATGGCAAATTTGGATTTATCAGGAGCAAAATGATAGATTAAAATTTTTGAGAAATATCCATATAAAGCGGTAAATGTCAAAACGGATGGATGTTCTTTTTCGTTGGCCGAAAAATAATTAATAATTCTGTTTGCTTTTAAAATGTCTTTTTTTGAAAGGGCATCTTGTAGTTCAAACACATTAAACTCTTTGCTAATGCCAATATTATTCTCAATTAAATCAGTTGTAATTTCTTCGCCTTCTTTTAAATTGATGATAAGTTTTTCAATTTCATTGGTGATTTTAGACAAATCATTTCCCAAACATTCTGCTAACAAAAAAGATGCTTTTGGGCCAATTTTAAATTTTTGATCTTGAACAGTTGTTGTAATCCATTCGGGTAATTGATTATCATAAAGCTTTTTAGTTTCTAAAAAAACATGGCTTTTTTGTAAAGATTTGTAAATCGTACTTCGCTTATCTAATTTTTTGTATTTATAACAAAATACTAAGATGGTTGACGCTTGAGGCTGTTGCAAGTAATTTGTAAAAGCATTTGAAGTATTTGAAGCACCTTTTTTTAATTGATTAGACTCTGTTTCTTTTTCCGAATCATCTTCACTGCCTACCGAATTTTTGCCTAATTCCTTTAAATTTTGTGCTTCTTTTACAATAACCACCTGATATTCGCTCATCATTGGAAATCGTTTGGCGGCAGAAATAATTGTATTTAAATCAACATCCTTTCCATATAAAATTGTTTGATTAAATTCTTTCTCACTTTCATCCAACACATTTTTCTCAATGTAATCGCTAATTAAATCAATATAATAAGCTTCTTCACCGCTTAAAAAATAGATTGGTTTAAAAATTTTACGTTTTAAATCGGTCAGTATTTGATTAACTTCTTTCACAGGCTTAATTTACTTTTAAAACGCAGCTTTTATTCAAAATTTTAAAACAAAAAATAAACAATTCGCTAAGTCGTTATAATGTCTAATTCGCTTTTAGGCCCTAATATTGTTAATGGTATAATTAATAACAGGGCTCCGTAGGTTAATATTTTGTAATGCTCGTAATACGGATTAAATTCTCCCAAAATAAGTTTAAGGTTTGCGACTAAATATACAATTGCCATTATTGAAAAAAGAGCGTAATATTTTAAGGTTAGTACTGGTGGCTTTTGATGAATGAGCTGATATAAACAACATAAATAGGCGGGGCATATAAACAAAAAAGCATAAGATTGTTGGTGAGGAAATATCAAGGGTATTAAAAGCAATATATAACTCAATTCCCAAAACTGACGATATTTATACTTATTGGTGATGGATTTGAATGGAAGAGTGCGTAAAAAATAAAAAGTAAATAAAATGAGCAACAGTCTTGTAATGTTTAAAATATAGCTGAGCTGGGTAAAACTTACATTAGCAATATTGCGTTTTAATTTTAAAGCATACTTGTCTGGCACGTTTTCTACAAAAAGTGTGGAGAGTAATGTGGATAGCCCATGAAAGCTTCGTTCAGCCACATCTAAAATATGATTTGAATTTAAAGGATTGATAAGTTGGAGCCATGTTTTTAATAGGAGGTTGTTTTGTTCATAGCCAATAATTAAAGCAGGAATAAAAGTGAAAATGAAACAAAATAGTATAATCAACAAACTTGGTTTAAATTGTTTTCTGTATATTAAATAGGGTAATAATACAATCGGAAGTAGTTTAATATTTATGCCTAAAGCAATAAGAAAAGCACCTTGTATTATCTTTTTATGTTGAATTGAATAAATTCCTTCCAAGGATATGTAAAGCAAAAAAATTGTCATTTGAGCAAGATGTAAATTTTCAAGAATTAGTCGAGAGCAAAATACTAAAGCCAAAAGCCAAAATATTTTTTTTTGTTTCTGAGAAAGAGTATGTAAAGGCAAATAAAAATTGACAATGTGATACAATCTATATAACAACCATACATTAAATCCTAACCATAAAAACATGGTTAAATGGGTAGGTATAAACGTTAAAGGATAAATGAGCAGGGCAAACATAACAGAGTAAAAATAATGAAAGCCATCAAAATAGGTTTCTTGAAATATATTCCCTCCCTTAATCAAACTTTTAGAAGCTTCTAAAAAAATATAAAAATCGCTTATGTTTGAAGATTCGATAAATAAATAAATAATAAGTGCAAGAAAAATAAATCCTATCACTATTTTTTTAGAAAAAGGCGATAACTGCATAGGTTTTTAATAATTTGCTTTTTAAAAATTAATTTACTGAAATAGATTAAATAAAAATGAACGTTAAATGTAAGTTCAACTTTAGATTATCGAATTTGAAGCTACTTATTTTTATCTATCAATTTTTCTAAAATCTCAATTGCTGATAAACTAATGACAGTTCCAGGCCCAAAAATACCAGATACGCCAGCTTTGTATAAGAAGTCATAATCTTGTTGCGGAATAACGCCACCAGCAATTACCATGATATCCTCTCTACCATATTTTTTTAATTCTTCAATCACTTGTGGAATCAATGTTTTGTGTCCTGCTGCTAAAGATGAAACCCCTAAAACGTGAACATCATTTTCCACAGCTTGTTTGGCGGCTTCGGCAGGTGTTTGAAACAATGGACCAATGTCTACATCAAAGCCCAAATCAGCAAAACTCGTTGAAATTATTTTAGCGCCTCTGTCATGTCCATCTTGCCCCATCTTTGCAATCATTATACGAGGGCGTCTCCCGTCTAATTCAGCAAATTGGTCGGCGAGATTTTTTGCTTTTAAAAAATGTTTATCCATGTTTATTTCTTTACTATAAACTCCAGCGATGCTTTTAATATTGGCTTTATAACGTCCGTAAACTTTTTCTAAGGCGTAAGAAATTTCACCTAAACTACAACGCAAACGAGCAGCATGAATAGCTAATTCTAACAAATTACCATTTCCTGATTTTGCACATTCGGTTAAAGCATTCAGAGCTTTTTCTACTTTATCAGAATCTCTTTCTGCTTTTAATTTTGCCAAACGCTGTATTTGTTGGGTTCTAACTTTATTATTATCTACATCTAAGATGTCGATGGTTGTTTTTTCATCTGTTTGATACAAATTCACACCAACAATAATATCTTTTCCACCATCAATTCGTGCTTGTTTTCTTGCAGCTGCTTCTTCAATTCGCATTTTAGGGATACCAGTTTCTATGGCTTTTGCCATACCACCTAATGCTTCCACTTCTTCAATTAATTCCCATGCTTTTTGCGCAAGTTCATTTGTTAAACTTTCAACATAGTAAGAACCCGCCCAAGGATCAACAACTTTACAAATATTAGTTTCGTTTTGTAAAAATAATTGCGTGTTTCGAGCAATTCGGGCACTAAAATCAGTGGGTAAAGCAATGGCCTCATCCAGTGCATTGGTATGCAAACTTTGAGTATGACCCATTGCCGCTGCTAAAGCTTCAACACAAGTACGCGTGATATTATTGAAAGGATCTTGTTCTGTTAGGCTCCAACCACTTGTTTGGCAATGTGTGCGCAATGCCATTGATTTTTCTGATGCTGGATTAAACTGCTTTACTATTTTGGCCCACAACATTCTTGCGGCTCTCATTTTTGCAATTTCCATAAAATGATTCATGCCTATGCCCCAAAAAAATGACAACCGAGGCGCGAATTCATCAATGTTTAAACCTGCATTTATGCCAGTTCTGATATATTCTAAACCATCAGCTAATGTGTAAGCTAACTCAATATCAGCAGTAGCACCAGCTTCTTGCATGTGATAACCGCTGATGGAAATGGAATTAAATTTTGGCATTTTTTGAGAAGTGAATTCAAAAATGTCGGAAATAATTTTCATGGAATTTTTTGGTGGATAGATGTAGGTATTCCTTACCATAAATTCTTTCAGGATATCATTTTGAATGGTACCTGTCAGTTTTTCAAGTCTCACTCCTTGCTCTTCAGCAGCAACAATATAAAAAGCTAAAATTGGCAACACCGCACCATTCATCGTCATACTCACACTCATTTCATCTAACGGAATACTGTCAAATAAAATTTTCATGTCTAAAATAGAATCAATGGCAACACCTGCTTTTCCTACATCTCCAACCACACGTTCGTGATCGCTATCATAGCCACGATGAGTGGCCAAGTCAAAAGCTACCGATAAACCTTTTTGACCAGCGGCTAAATTTTTTTTATAAAATGAGTTGCTATCTTCTGCGGTGCTAAATCCTGCATACTGCCTAATTGTCCAAGGATTTTGAATATACATACTCGAATAAGGACCTCTTAAAAAAGGCGCCTTGCCTGCTCCAAAATTTAAATGTTCAAATGTTTTTGTGTCTCCAACATTGTAATTTGATTTTAGGGCTATTTGTTCGGCTGTGATAAACTCAGATTTAGAAATGCTATGTGGATGGTTGATTTTTTCTTGAAATGAAATGTTTGAAAAATCTTTTCTCATAATTTTGTAAGATAATGTTTTCAATAGCTGTAAATATAGTTTTTAATACTGGTTTTTTTTCTATAGTTTTATCTTGCTCATGAAAAAAATATTTCATTTTGTATTTATTTGCTTTAGCATAGCTACACAAGCTCAAACTGGTCGATGGGACAAGTACTTTCTACACAAAATATCGCAATAAATTCATCGTTTCATATTTTCAATCCTATCTAAGTTATGGTGTGGAAATAAATCAAAAGTTAGTAAAAGATACTGATTTAAAATCTAATATAAAGTATGTGTCAGAATCAACTTTAATTTCGGGTTTAGAAATTAATTATGATAAAATAAATTTTCAAATTTCATTTAAGAGTCCTATCAATGAGATTAATGCCAAAACAAAAGGAAAAACGAAATATCGAAACTTGGTTTTGAAAATCGGCGGAAATAGATGGATTTTAGAAAATAGTTATCGAAAATATTCAGGATTTTATAATCAAAATACCGCAAGGTATGACACGGGTTTTATAAGAACTGGTATTTATAATCAACTTCCTGATTTGAGTTTAGAATCATTTAAAGCTAAGTTTTTATTTTTCACAAACTCAAATAAATTTTCATTTAAATCGACATCTAGCGGTAGTTATAGGCAATTAAAATCTGCATTTAGTTTTGTGCTCGTGGCAAGCATCTATCTCAATCGAATAAATTCTGATAGTTCCTTTATACCATTTAAAATACGAAATTTTTATGATAATTATCAAACCATTAATGGCTTAAATACTTTTGCTTTATCTGGTTATGGCGGTGGCAGTTTAAATTTAGTTATTTGGAAAGCTTTGTTTGCTAATATTACATTAGTGATTGGCCCCGAATGGCAATGGCGGAATTACAAATATATGTCAAATAGACAAAACCAACAGTTGTTTTATCTTTCAGTTTCAGGAGATACAAGGTTTTCTTTGGGTTTAAATTTTAAGACTTTCTTTTTTCTGTTCAACGGTTCCACTG
>JBKDJY010000136.1:0-5488 GCA_046345275.1 Bacteroidota bacterium | reverse complement strand
TTTAACTTCATTCGTAAAATGGCACTTAATATTATTCGACAAAAAAATGACAAAAAAAGCTTAAGAAGACGAAGAAAAGAAGCGGCAAGGTCAACGAATTACTTGGCCGATTTATTAACTTTCTGATGCGGTTGCCCTGTTTTTAAACTATTTTATTGAGATTATATCATTTTATACTTGCAGATAAAATGTGAAAAATGTCTCAAAAGTGTTGATTTTACATGCATTTTTAGTTTTTGAGCAGACTCTATTTATTTTTCAATTACTTTTTCCTTTTTATTTTTCCTTGATATTTTTTTTCATTTTGTTCAGCTTCACGTAACAATTGCTTCCAATTTCCATTCACATCTTCTGTAAGTGCCAATGTTTCGGCATAGTCTGCTTTATCAACATGCAATACATTTACTTTTTTATTCATAAATTGTTCTATCTCTTCTAATATATGTTTTTCTTCAGGACTACAAAACGAAACGGCCACGCCTTTTTGAGTTCCTCTGCCTGTTCGTCCAACCCGATGAACATAGTTTTCAGCAACTTCAGGTAAATCATAATTAATCACGTAATCAACATTTGCTATATCAACGCCGCGTGCACTAATGTCAGTTGCAAGTAAAACTTTAAAAGTATTTTTTTTAAATTCTGTCATCACTTCCATTCTCGTTTTTTGATCCTTATCACTATGCATCGTTTGTGTTTTAATTCCTACTCTGAGCATGGCATCAAAAACCCTTTCAGCGCGGACCTTGGTTCTTAAAAAAACTAAAATTCTACTTTCAGGATTTTCATTAATGATTCGTTCTAAAAAAAAACGCTTGTCATCCATACTCACATGAATGACAGAATGCGTGATGTTTTTTGATACAGGATCTTTGGGTGAAATTTGTATGCGAATGGCATTGGTAACAATTGAATATGCTAACTTTTTTATTTTTTCATTTATTGTTGCTGAGAAAAATAATGTTTGACGCTGCTTTGGTAAATACTTTATTAAGTCTTCAATGTCTTTGTAAAAGCCCAAATCGAGCATTAAATCTGCTTCATCTAAAACCAAAACTTTTATATCTTTCAAAACCAAATAACCTTGGTTAACCAAATCAAAAACCCTCCCTGGAGTTGCAACGATAATATCTTGACCTTGTTGTAATTTTTTTATTTGAGTGTCTTGCTCTACACCACCATATAATGCAAACGTTTTTACATCAGTATATTTTCCTAATTTTTCAAAAACTTCAGCAATTTGTATCGCTAGTTCGTGTGTTGGAACCATCACGATGGCTTGAACGCCATTTCTTATTCGTTCCTTCGAAATTAAATGAATGATAGGAATAGCAAATGCAGCTGTTTTTCCAGTCCCTGTTTGTGCAATGGCTAATAAATCTTCACCTTTTAATATATTTGGAATTGCTTTGAATTGAATATCAGTTGGCCGTTTAAATCCAATTTCAAATAAACTTTTTTTTAATTCATCACTAATGTGATAATCTTCAAACTTCATGTTGCAAAAGTAACATTATTTAAGCTTTTGTTTTTTAGTAAATGCTTCTTTCATAAACTTGGCTAAATAAATTGAATGAATTCAACACTTTTAGAAATATTGATTAAAGAAATTTAGAAATTATAATCAGAATATATTTTGCGAAAATATAGTGGAAATAAGTTTTTCAACTTATTTATTTTATCAAACCTGCTCTTCTCAGCAACGCTTTGGGATCAGCATCTCTGCCTCTAAATTTTTTATATAAAATAGAGGGGTGTTCGCTGCCTCCTTTAGATAAAATGTTTTCGTAAAAAGAGTGTGCAACTTCTTGATTAAAAATACCTTTTTCTTTAAAAGCTTCAAAGGCATCGGCATCAATCACTTCAGCCCATTTATACGAATAATATCCTGATGAATAGCCTCCAGAAAAAATATGTGAAAAAGAACAAGAAGTGCTTGTTTCAGGAACGGATGGCATTAAATCTGTTTTTGAGGTAATGCTTGTTTCAAAATCTTTGATATCGTCAATGTCTATTGGGTTTTTGCTATGCCAAGCCATATCTAAAGTGGCTAAGCCAATTTGTCGGATGGTAGCCAAACCACTTTGGAAATTTGCAGAATCAACAATTTTTTGAATATACTCAGCTGGGATGGTTTCGCCTGTTAAATAGTGCTTTGCAAATAGATCTAAACATTCTTTTTCGTAGCACCAATTCTCTAAAATTTGAGATGGTAATTCTACAAAATCCCAATATACACTTGTGCCTGACAAGCTACCATATTGACTATTTGCACACATGCCATGTAAAGCATGACCAAACTCATGAAATAAAGTTGTTACTTCATTAAACGTTAATAAGGAAGGTTTACTTTCTGTTGGCTTCGTAAAATTACAAACGATGGAAACGTGTGGTCTCACATTCACACCTTTTTCAATTTTTTGATTTTTAAAAGAAGTCATCCATGCACCTTGTCGCTTGCCTGCTCGAGGAAAAAAATCAGCATAAAATATTGCCAATAAATTTCCTTTATCATCTTGCACTTCATAAGTTGTAACTTCTTTATGATAAATTGGAATATCTGATCTTTGAATGAAAGATAAACCATACAATTTTTTTGCTGTTTCAAAAACACCATTAACCACGTTTTCTAATTTAAAATAGGGACGTAATAATTCATCGTCAATGGCAAATTTTTCTTTCTTTAATTTTTCCGCATAATACGTTATATCCCATTTTTTTAAATCTGAAGGCCCGCCAATAGACTTACTATAAGCTTTTAATTCTGCCAACTCATCTTTTGCAAAAGGCAATGAGTTATCCAGCAAGTTTTCCAAAAAAGAAAATACTGTTTGAGGAGATTTTGCCATCCGTTCTTCTAAGACAAAATCTGCATGAGATTTATAACCTAAAATCAAGGCACGTTCATGTCTTAAAACAGCAAGTTGTTTTAAAACTTTTTGATTATCATACGCATTGTTTTTAAAAGCTTTAGAACCGTAGGCTTTAAACAATTGTTCCTTTAATATTCTGTTATCCGAATAGGTCATGAAAGGTCCGTAACTTGGATAATCTAAGGTAAAAACCCAAGCATTTTCTTTTCCTTTTTCATTGGCAGTAATCTTGGCAGCTTCAATAATTCCTTCTGGTAAGCCTGATAAATCTGCTGAATTTGTTATTACTAATTCGTAGGCATTGCTTTCTGCCAATATATTTTCGCTAAATGTTAATGATAACTGTGATTTTTCCTTGTCAATGTTTCTAACTCTTTCTTTTTGATTGCTATCCAATTTCGATCCATTGCGCACAAAATTTTTATATGTCATTTCTAATAATGTTTGCTGTTCTGGATTTAAATTCAATTCATTTTTTGAAAGATAAACAGTCTCTACTTTTTTAAAAAGAGCATCGTTTTGCATGATATCATTAGCGTAATCACTTAACTTTGGAGAAATTTCCTTCGCCAAATCCTGCATTTCTTTAGAAGTTTCTGCTGAATTTAAATTAAAAAAGACTGAACTCACTATTTCAATCAATTCGCCAGATTTTTCTAGGGCTTCAATGGTATTTTCAAAACTTGGTGTAGTTGGACTTGACACAATCTCATCAATGTCACTTAATCCTTTTTTTATACCTTCTTTTATGGCAGGTAAATAATGTTCAATTTTAATTTTATCAAAAGGATAGGTATCGAAAGGCGTGTTGAAGTCAGAAAAAAAAGGATTATTCATATTTTTTAAATGTAGTTATTGACAAATCAAATATACAATTGAAAAGTTTAACTAGTTTAAAAAAAAATTGACTTGTATAAAATTTCATGCAAGATAGAATATTAAAAAAAATGATGGATTGACCACTAGAAAGAATTGATAATAGTTTTAATATTAAGGCGATTAAATTATTTGCAATAATTTTATATATTTACAAATAGGCAATTAATAATTAACTTTTTAATATCATTTATTTTCTATTTAATTTTTGCTTTGAGATTTTTCTTTAACAGTGTATTTAGAGAGGAAATTTCCTGATTATTTAGAATTTGATTGGATTTTAAAACAAGATAGAAAAAAAATTTATGAATGATCTTGAAAAAATAGAATCTAATATTTTAGCAAATTCAATTTTAGAAAATCTTCATTCTTTAGTTCTCGTTGCAGATATCAATGGTCATATAAAATATTGTTCAGAATCAATTCTTCGATTACTTAAAGTGGAAAGGTCTGAAGTTTTAGGCTTGGGTTGGTGGAAATTAACAAGGGTAGGTGAAAATGCACAATCTGATGAAATTGAAACAATAAAAAAAATAATTTCTGGTGAAATTCCACTCGATAATGTTCCTTACATTAAAAGTATATTAAGTAAAGATCGAACGCAATATTGGATTCAGTGGCAAGATGCCTTTGGACCAGGCAATACCTTAATTGGAGTTGGGCAAAATGTAACTGAGAATTACATTGCTCAAAAAATAATTGAAGAGCAGAGAACTCAATTAAAACTTCTTTCTCTGGTTGCCGAAAAAACAGATAATACTGTCCTGATTCTTGATAAAACGGGAAATATAGAATGGGTAAGTCCTAGTTTCGAGCGTATCAATAAAATGACCTTAAACGATTTGATATTAAAAAATGGTAGTTCCAATATCCTTACTGTAAGCAATAATCCAAACATCACAGAAGTTTTCAATAAAGTAATTGAAAAAAAGATTTCTTTAAATTATGAATCAAAGAATAAGTATGTAAAAAAATTAATTTGGGAATATTCTACAATATCACCTGTTTTAGATGAAAAAGGGGAAATCACAAACTTAATTATCATTGACACTGATATCACA
Source organism: Bacteroidota bacterium (assembly GCA_046345275.1). Lineage (GTDB taxonomy): Bacteria > Bacteroidota > Bacteroidia > B-17B0 > Aurantibacillaceae > UBA4416. The sequence goes on along the minus strand of JBKDJY010000136.1, from coordinate 681 downwards.
GAAAGAAAAATTTCAGAAGAAATTATTAGAAAAAAAAATAATGATATAAAAGACAGTTTTAATTATGCCAAGAGAATTCAAGAGGCAAAATTACCAGTGATAGAGGATATTATGTCTGCTTTACCTGAATCGTTTATTTTATTTAAACCAAAAGATATTGTTAGTGGCGATTTTTACTTTTTTTTACAAAAGCAGGAATTAATTTTTATTGCTGTTGCGGATTCAACAGGGCATGGTATTCCAGGAGCATTAATGAGTATGCTTGGTTCAGAAATTTTAGCCGACTCGGTTTCAGAAAGTTATGATCCTTCAGTCATATTAAATCAACTCAATAAGAAACTTAAATTTTCATTAAGGCAAACTTCCAATAACGATTCTACAAGAGATGGAATGGATATTGCTCTTTGCTGTATTGACGCAGCTAAACGTGTTGTTCTTTTTTCTGGAGCAAATAGACCCATATGGATTTACAGAAATAATGAAAATTCAGTTGATGAAATCAAACCCACAAAAAGAGCTATTGGAGGATTAACTGATAATAACCAACACTTTGAAACACATCAAATTCAATTAAATGAAGGTGACACTTTTTATCTTTTTACGGATGGATTTGCAGATCAATTTGGAGGAGTTGGTGAAAAAAAATTATCGACAAAAAAATTTAAACAAATACTATTTGAT
>JBKDJY010000135.1:0-40998 GCA_046345275.1 Bacteroidota bacterium | reverse complement strand
CCTAGCTAAACGATTTTTTGCTATACCAGTATTCTTTTGCTATTCTATGGCTGATGGCATCTACAATTTACTCAAATCATCTAACGCACCTATTAATAAAAAATTTTTTAACTTTGATTAGAATAATGGGGAAACTCCAGTGAATCAATACTTTTTAGAATTTCAAGTCTATTTTCCGCTAACTCAATATTGCCTATGGCACTTAAATAACGAATAACAACTTTAAGATATCCTGTTACTTCCACTAAATGAAATAAATTTCTTTCAGGATACAATTGTTTTAGATCTAATGATTCTCCTAGAATATCAGGAACTTTATCAAAAGATTTAGCGTCAATATATTTATTTGCCTCATTTAATTTCGCAAATAAATAATCTGGATGTTCAGACAAAATCCAATTATTTACTTCTATAGCCTTATCATAATTGCCCTTAATATGATGTGCTACAGATAAGAAATTTTTTAATTGAGGAGACGAAGGATATTCAATAATAAGTTTAGATAGTTTATCAATAATTTTTTTATTCTTTTTGTCTTGTGATTCAACGAAAAGAGTTTCTAATTGCTTGGTCAGTTCTGTTGTATAACCAAATCTATGGTTTTGAAAATGTGGATCGGTAGTGATGTTGTATCCGCTTATGGTATAATTTTCAGTCATGTCTCTAGTTAATTGTTAGTTATAATTTTCGTTTTTATGATTTATTTTAATCGCTGATTTATTTTAATATGAGTTTTTTGTTTTAAATAAATTTGTTAGCAAATCCTCGTCCACTACATTAGGCAAAGTTATTTTTAAATTCGGTGTTCTTTCCATTTCCCGTTTAATGGCAAAATTTGCCTCTTTGTTGCGCGCCCAGCTACGGCGGGCAATGCCATTATTGACATCCCAAAACAACATGGATTTTAATTTTCTTTCTGCTTCAATACTTCCATCTAAAACCAAACCAAATCCTCCGTTAATCACTTCACCCCAACCTACACCTCCTCCATTATGCAGACTAACCCACGTGGCTCCTCTAAAACCATCGCCCACAAAATTTTGTACGGCCATATCAGCCGTAAATTTAGAACCATCATAAATATTGGATGTTTCGCGGTAAGGAGAATCTGTTCCGCTAACATCGTGATGGTCTCTTCCTAAAACAACTGGCGCAGAAATTTCTTTAGCTGCTATCGCTTTATTAATTGCTTCTGCAATTTTTACACGTCCTTCACTATCTGCATATAAAATGCGTGCTTGCGAACCCACCACTAAATTATTCTTCATGGCATCACGAATCCAAATGATGTTATCACTTAATTGTTGCTTAATTTCTGAAGGTGCCGTTTTATACATTTCTTCTAAAACACTTAATGCAATTTCGTCTGTTTTTCGTAAATCATTTTCTTTGGCGCTCGTGCAAACCCATCGGAATGGACCAAACCCATAATCAAAACAAATAGGACCTAAAATATCTTGCACGTATGAGTTGTATTTAAAAGTCGCACCAACATGGCCGCTCAGAACGGGAGGAAGTGTAGCATACACATCGCCACCAGCACGGCCAACTTCTAATAAAAAAGCGTTTCCATAATCAAAAAAGTACATCCCTTTTCCATGTAATTTATTTACCGCATTAATATGGCGCACCAAGGTTTTCTGAACTTCCTCTTTAAATTTATTTGGATCAGTTGCCATCATTTGATTGCTTTCAGTTAATGATAAACCAACAGGGTAATAACCGCCAGCCCAAGGATTATGAAGCGAAGATTGATCCGAACCAATATCTACTTTAATGTTTTCAAATACTAACCGTTCCCACAAATCAACCACATTGCCAAGGTAAGCCAATGATACGACTTCTTTATTTTCTTGCGCTGTTTTAATACGAGGAATTAATAAATTTAAATTTTCAAATACCTCATCCACCCAACCTTGCGAATGACGGGTGTGAACAGCCTTGGGATTAATTTCGGCAGTTACAGAAACTAGACCTGCTATTTTTGCTGCTTTTGGTTGAGCGCCACTCATGCCACCTAACCCACAGGTTACGAATAGCAGTCCCTCCCCAACTCTCCCCGAAGATGAGGATACAGAATTAGCAACTTTACGAGCGGCGTTCATTAAGGTAATACATGTTCCGTGCACAATGCCTTGTGGGCCAATATACATAAAGCTTCCAGCCGTCATTTGACCATATTGAGTTACGCCAAGTGCATTAAATTTTTCCCAATCATCTGGTTTGCTATAATTAGGAATCATCAATCCATTTGTAATAACAACACGTGGCGCATCTTTATGAGATGGAAATAAACCCATGGCGTGACCACTATATAAAACCAATGTTTGCTCATCATTCATGGTAGCTAAATACTGCATCGTTAATAAGTATTGTGCCCAGTTTTGAAACACAGAACCATTCCCTCCATAAGTGATTAGTTCGTGGGGATGTTGAGCTATCGCATAATCTAAATTATTACTCAGCATATGCATGATGGCCGCAGCTTGAATAGATTGGTGTGGATAATCTAAAATGGGGCGGGCATAAATTTTATAATCAGGGCGAAAACGGTGCATATAAATTCGACCATAAGTTTCCAATTCATGCAAAAATTCTTTTGCTAGAAAAGGATGAAGTGTTGCTTCAAAATAACGCAGCGCATTTTGTAAAGCTAATTTTTTTTCATCAGCAGATAAAATGGGTTTTCTTCTCGGAGCATGATTAATGGTTTCATCATAAATTTTTTCAGCAGGTAATGTTTTGGGAATCCCATTCAGTATTTGCTCCTGAAATTCTTTCAATTCCATCATAAATTGATTTATTTTATTGAAGTTGAATTTAAATGATTTTTTAGATATTTTCTAAACTTTAATATTGGTAATTTGTTCGCCTGTTAATGAGAAAAATCGTCATATTTTGGTTCAGAAGAGATTTGCGTTTAAATGATAACGCTGGATTGTATTATGCATTAAAGAAAGGGATGCCTGTATTGCCAATTTTTATTTTTGATAAAAACATTTTAAGTTCTTTAGAAGATAAAAAAGATAGGCGCGTTGAATTTATTCGAGATGCCATTATCAAATTAAACGATGAATTAAAAGAATTCAAATCATCCATTCGTGTTTTTTACACAACACCAGAAATGGCTTTCACAGAATTGATTCATTCCTATTCCATTGAAAGTGTATACACAAACCATGATTATGAGCCTTATGCGAATGAACGTGATGCTAAAATAATAACATTTTTAGATTTAAATGATATTGAATTTAAAACATACAAAGACCAATGTATATTTGAGAAAACTGAAGTAACTAAAGATGATGGAAAACCCTACACTATTTTTACACCTTACAGCCGAAAATGGAAAGCGAAATTAACTGACTATTACTTAAAGCCCTATCCAAATAAAAAATATTTTTCAAACTTTTTTCAAACTAAATCATTTACAATTCCTTCATTAAAAGAGATGGGATTTGAAAAAACGGATTTAGAAACTCCTTCCAAAACGATTCCTAAATCGATTGTTACAAACTACGCCGAACAGCGTAATTTCCCTGGAATTAATGGAACAAGCCGATTAAGCGTGCATTTGCGTTTTGGAACCGTAAGTATAAGGGCTCTTGCCAAACAAGCAGTGGCATTAAATGAAACGTGGCTCAACGAATTAATTTGGCGCGATTTTTATATGATGATACTTTTTCATTTTCCTCATGTGGTTAAAAATTCATTTAAACCACAGTATGATAGAATAATTTGGAGACATGATGAAGCCGAATTTAAATTGTGGTGCCAAGGAGAAACTGGATTTCCAATTGTAGATGCTGGCATGCGAGAATTGAATACAACTGGATTTATGCATAATCGCGTGCGAATGATTGTTGCAAGTTTTTTAGTTAAAGATTTATTAATTGACTGGCGTTGGGGCGAGGCTTATTTTGCAAAAAAACTCATCGACTTCGATTTAAGCGCAAACAATGGTGGTTGGCAATGGGCAGCAGGAAGCGGTTGTGACGCAGCACCATACTTTCGAATTTTTAATCCAAGTGAACAACAAAAAAAATTTGATCCAACATATGAATACATCAAAAAATGGGTTCCGGAATTTAATGCGCCACAATACCCCAAACCAATTGTTGACCATGCCGCAGCCAGATTAAGAACCCTTTCTGCTTATAAGGAAGCGCTTACAGAACAAAAACAAACGAAATTATTTTGATATAAATTACTTTGTATCCAGCAACAATTGTTCGATTAAATTTTCAGTTTTTAATTTATATACTTCGTAAGCTTTGCCTGTTGCTGGTCCGCTAAATCCAGTATAGATGGACTTTACGGTATGGTTTTTATTTAAAATAATTGTTGTAGGAAAAGCACTGATAGATGTTAAAAAAGGCAAACTTTCAGATGCTTTGTCTTTGCCAGTTAATCCGGTTATTAAAAATTCATATTCAGCGTTAAACCTTTTTTTTAACCGTAGTACATTTGATTTAGCTTTCTCAAAATCATTCGTTCTTTCGTAGGCAAGTGCAACTATTTCCAATCCTTTTTTATGATATTTGTTATAAACTTCAGTTAAATATTTTGTTTCGTCCATACAGTTAGGACACCAACTTCCCATGATCTGTATGATAATAACCTTATTTTTGAATTGTTGGTCTGATAAACTTACGGTTTGATTGTTTAAGTTTTTAAATGAAAAATCTACTTTTTCATGAATGCTTTTTAAAGTTGTAATGCTTTCTGGATCTTTCAATTCAAAAGTATCATTTCGATAAGCTATCCAGTCTTCGCTACCAGAAATACCATAAAAAACTTTTCCAATCAGGGTATCAACTGTTGAATTTCGCTTAGTTGAATTTGCCAAAAACAAAAAGGCGTGTGATCCATCAAAACAAGACAATGCCATTTTATCTTCTGTCGCTATTCCTTCCAGAAAACGATAATCTCCTGTCTCCGTTAAAAAAGTACCAGTAAGTTTATTATTAATCTGATCAAAAATGCCAATTGCATCATACGCATTTTTAGTATTTGGACTAAAAACAACTTTATACCTTCCTAAAAAATTAAGGCTTGGTTTGTTGGTTGGAATAAATCGATTCTCTTCTCCAAAATATGCTTCAAAATAAATTTTATTTTTTTCCTGTTTAGCATAATTAATCCAATAACCTTTTAAGGTGTCTTTCGAAAGCTTTAATCTAAAGCCTGTATCAAATACTGGCATTTTTATAATAACAGAATCTTTCTCAATGCTTACTTCGTTTACTGAGATTCTTTCGGCGGCATTAATGACTGAAATAATTGGAAGATTATTAGGATAACTGACTTCAAAATTAAAAGGTAAAATTAATTCGCTTTTGGTTTCACTTAATTTTAAGATCCCTCTCCAAATCCCCTTTTTTAATTGTGCTTGGGATGCAAAAGTGCTAAGCAAAAATATTGAAAAGTAAATAATTGTTTTCATGATTTTACTTGATAGTGTAAAGCTTTATACTTTGTTTTTTTTTAATGAAGAATTTTAAATCTATTTATTGGCAAAAAGTTTTTGTTGGTTTAAACCACCATGTTCACAATTTTTTTATGAACCACAATTACTTTTTTAGGCTGTTTTCCATCTAAGAATTTAGTAGTTTGTTCATTCGACAACACAATCGCTTCAACTTCTGGACCTGTTAATGTAGCCGCTAATTCCAATGTAAATTTTACTTTCCCATTAAAAGACACTGGATAATTGACATGATCATCAACCAAATAAGCTTCATTAAACAAAGGAAATTTTTCAAACGCAATACTTTCTTTGTGACCTAATTGTTTCCATAACTCTTCGGTAATATGCGGAGCGTAAGGAGATAAACAAATTAACAATGGCTCGAGAATGGCGCGTTTGTTGCATTTTGCATCTGTTAATTCATTAACGCAAATCATGAAATTACTGATGGAAGTATTGAAAGAAAAACGTTCGATGTCTTCTGTAATTTTTTTGATGGTTTTGTGTAAGGTCTTTAATTCACCTTTTGATGGTTCCTCGTTTGTAACTCTAGGCATGTCGCTTCGAGCGGAGTCGAGAAGCGAAACCTCACCTTGAAAAGCAGGATAAAATAGACGCCATAATTTTTTTAGGAAGGCGTGAACGCCTGTAATACCATTCGTGTTCCAAGGTTTACTTTGCTCTAAAGGACCTAAAAACATTTCATACAAACGCAAAGTATCTGCACCAAATTTTTCTGCAATGTCATCTGGTGTTACTACATTGTATTTTGATTTAGACATTTTTTCTACTTCATGTCCGCAGATATAATCCCCGTCTTCTTCTGTTATGAATAAAGCATTAGTATATTCGCCATTTTTGAATTTTTTAAATGCTTCAATATTTAAAATATCATTGTCTACAATATTTACGTCAACGTTAATTTGATTTACAGCACCAGCTATCTTGATTATCCCATCAATATTAAAAAAGACCCTTATTTTCTCCCCAACAAATTGTTGAAATTGTTTTTTTACAAAACAAAAATCTCCTTCTTTTTGCAAATAATTTTTTGATATAAAAACAGAACTTGAAATATTGTTATTTGAATAGGTGTAAATTCTATAAACAAAATTACTTCTCCCCTGTATCATCCCTTGGTTAATCAACTTCTTAGCTGGTTCATCAATGGCTATGTGTCCAAGGTCTTTTAAAAATTTAGTCCAAAAACGCACATATAATAAATGGCCTGTGGCATGTTCGCTACCACCAATGTATAAATCTACTTGTTGCCAATAGTCTGTTAGTTTTTTATTTGCAAACTCAGAACCGTTATGAGGATCCATGTATCTTAAAAAATACCAAGAACTACCTGCCCAACCTGGCATGGTCGAATGTTCGTAAAAATAAGAAGCCCCACCTAAATCCTCCCCAGCGTGGAGGACTTTTGGCAATTCCTCTAATTTGAGTTTTATCTTACTAATAACATTTTCGATGTCGTGAATAATTTCTTCATTAGTAAATCGTATAACCGAAAAACCAATAGATTCTAGTTGCTTTGTTCTTTCAGCATCATATTCTTTTTGGTCCAAATGAATTTTGCCATCTACCTCAATAACCAATTTATGATCTAAACAAACAAAATCAACAATATTAGGCCCAATAATATGTTGTCGTCTAAATTTCACATCTAATGATTTTTTACGAATAGCTTCCCATAAAATGAGTTCTGCTTCCGTTTGATTTTTTCGTAATTCTTGAGACTTTTCTTTTGTGAAATGATAAGATGAATCTCCTGCGGTTTGCCAATTATGCAGTTTCGCATGCTCTCCCCCTTGGGGAGAGTTAGAGTGGGGCTTATACTTCCAATCTTTTGCTCTCGCCAATGGTGGCTCACCGTCTTCAGTAGGTAAATACTTATCTACTTCTGGTAATACTAATGGTAATTCATTTTCTTCTACTGCATACGGAATATCATTTTTATAATAAATTGGTATTGGTTCTCCCCAATAACGTTGGCGGCCAAACACCGCATCACGCAAACGGAAATTCACTTTTCCTTTTCCTAAACCTTTTGCTTCAATTTCTGCAATGGCTTTTTTCATGGCAGATTTTACGTCTAAGCCATTCAAAAAATCAGAGTTAATTAATTTTCCTTCTTTCGCATCGTACGATTCTTTTTCTAAATCGCCACCAGCAACTACTTCTAAAATTGGTAAACCAAAATGTTTTGCAAAATCATAATCTCTGCTATCATGCGCAGGAACGGCCATTACAGCGCCAGTGCCATAACCAGCCAAAACATAATCCCCAATCCAAATGGGAATTTGTTTTCCAGTAAAAGGATGTTCTGCATAAGAGCCTGTAAACACACCTGTAATTTTATTAATATCGGCTTGGCGCTCACGCTCACTTCTATTTTTTGCAATGGTAACATAGTCTTCAACCGCTTTTTTATTTTCAGCAGTTGTTAAACTTTCCACTAATTCGTGCTCTGGCGCTATTGTTATAAATGACACGCCAAATACTGTATCGGGTCGGGTAGTGAAAACTTCTATGGAAGCCCCCTCCTGACCTCCCCCACTGGGGGAGGGAGTGGAAAGTTCAGCCTTTATCGTTTCAATAACGTTCTCTAATTTATTTTTTACTTCGTTATTCGTAAATCTAATAACTTTAAATCCTGTGTGGTTTAAAATAAATGTCCTTGCATCATCTAATTTTTTTTGTTCTTCGGTATGATGGTATTCGCCATCAACTTCAACAATGAGTTTATGTTCTAAACAAACAAAATCAGCAATAAATTTATCAATGGGGTGTTGCCTCCTAAATTTAGATTCTAGTTTTCTATTTCTTAATTCTTGCCAAAGAATACCTTCTGTCTCTGTAAAATTTTTACGATTAGCTTTTGCATTTTTAAGTAGTGCGAAAATAATTTCCGAATCACCCGTTAAATATCCGTGGGAAGTTGTCCCCCTCTCCTTTGGAGAGGGGTTAGGGGTGAGGATTTGAAACCTTAGTGAGGTTCCTTCGCTTTTTCCTATCCAATTACGTTGTGTTTCTTTTAAACTTTCTGTCCAATCCAAAGTATCTAAGCCGTCCAACAAACGCTGAGCATACGCCGTGATTCGCATACTCCACTGTTTCATCAATTTGCGCTCTACTGGATAACCACCGCGTTCGCTAACGCCATCTTTAATTTCATCATTTGCCAATACAGTTCCTAATTGCGGACACCAGTTTACATAAGCTTCGCCTAAATAGGCTAAACGATAACTCATTAAAATATCTGATTGTTCTTTTTCAGAAAATGAGTTCCATTCCTTAGCTGAAAACTGTTTCACATCTTCATCACAACATGCATTTACTTTACTATTTCCGTTTATCTCAAATTCAGAAATTAAACTTGAAATATTTTCTGCTTTGTTTGTGTTTTTGTTATACCATGAATTAAATATTTGAATAAAGATCCATTGTGTCCATTTATAGTACTCTGGATTTGATGTTCTTACTTCTCTATCCCAATCAAATGAAAATCCTATTTTATCTAATTGTTTGCGGTAAACTTCGATGTTCTTAGCTGTTGTAATTTTTGGATGTTGCCCTGTTTGAATGGCGTATTGCTCTGCTGGCAAACCAAAGCTATCATAACCCATTGGGTGCAATACATTAAAGCCTTTATGTCGTTTATACCGAGCAACAATATCAGAGGCGATATAACCTAATGGGTGACCAACATGTAAGCCTGCTCCAGAGGGATAAGGAAACATATCCAAAACATAATACTTTGGTTTATCTCCAGCATCTTTGGCAGCAAATGTTTTATGATCTGCCCAATACTTTTGCCATCGCGCTTCTATCTCTTTAAAATTATATTCCATTGTTAACTGCTAAAAGATTCAAAATATGTTATACCAATTTAGTAAAGGCTTTTTCAAAGGAAAAAATCGTTTTCTCAATATTTTCCAATGAATGTGCTTCACTCACAAAACCAACTTCATAACCGCTTGGCCCCGAATAAACACCATTTTCTAATAAGGCGTGATATAAAATTTTAAAATGTTTCATGCTCTCTGCATCAATATCTTCGGCACATTTAATCTGATTTTTTTCAGTAAACGCTAACCAAAAAATTGATCCAACCGTAAATATTTTAAAATGATGCTTTGTGTTTTTTGCTAATCCCTTCACTAAAACTTGTGTTTTACTTTCTAAGTCAGAATAAAAATTTGGTTTCAAACACTCTGTTAATTGTGCGATACCAGCCGACATAGCAACTGGATTCCCGCTCAAAGTACCTGCTTGATAGACATTTCCTTCAGGAGAAATATTTGACATAATTTCCTCACTCGCGCCATAAGCGCCAACTGGAAACCCTCCGCCAATTATTTTTCCATAAGTAATAATATCTGGTTTAATATCATAATAACCCGCTGCACCTGTAAAGCCAACTCTAAAACCACTGATGACTTCATCAAAAAATAACAAAGTTTTGTTTTTAGTACAAATGTCTCTCAAAAATTGCAAATAATCCTTGTCTTGCAATAACAAGCCATTATTAGCAGGAATAGGTTCGATAATGATGCATGCGATTTGGTCTGGAAATTGTTTAAACGTTTGTTCAACGGCTTCTTTATTATTTAAAGCCACAACAATGGTATCGTTCACAACGCTTTCGGGAACGCCAGCAGAAGATGTATTTCCAAAAGTGACCAATCCCGAACCAGCTTTAACTAACAAGGAATCAGCGTGTCCGTGATAACAACCTTCAAATTTTAATATTTTATTTCTTCCTGTGAAGCCTCGTGCCAAGCGAATTCCGCTCATTACTGCCTCGGTTCCACTACTCACAAAACGTATTTTATCAATGTATTTATTATTTGATAAAATCAATTCGGCCAATGTATTTTCTAAACGTGTAGGTGCGCCAAATGATGTGCCATTGCGCATCGTTTTTTCTACAGCATTTAATACTTTGTCATTTGCGTGTCCCAAAATTAATGGTCCCCAACTGGCGCAGTAATCAATATACTCATTTCCATCAGCATCCCAAACGTGTGATCCTTTCCCTTTTTCAATAAAAACAGGTGTTCCGCCAACACTTCTAAATGCGCGTACTGGTGAATTTACACCTCCAGGAAAAAACCGTTTGGCTTTTTCAAATAATTTGATTGATTCAGAATTTTGCATAATCTTAAACTAGGATGCGAAGATATAAGTTTGAAGTGATTTACAGAGCTACTAAAATCTATTTTAGACGCCTTCTCTTTAAAAAGTTAACGGCGTTTTTTATACCTTTTTTCATTGCGAACAATGATGGGTTTTTCATAGGTGTGACTCACAAACTCAAAATCTAATTGTTTTTTTATTAAATCGGCTCTGCGCACTTTTATAACAACTTTATCGCCCAATGTATAAATATTGCCTGTGCGTTTACCAACTACTCGGTAATTATCAGCGTCAAATATATAGTTATCGTCTTTTAGATCTCTTAAAGAAATTCGGCCTTCACATTTATTTTCTGTAATTTCAACAAAAATGCCAAACTCTGTAACTCCACTAATAATGCCATCGAAAGCAATTCCAATTTTATCTGATAAAAACTCAACTTGTTTATACTTAATAGATGCACGCTCTGCTTCAGCAGCTAATTTTTCCATTTCAGATGAATGCTTACATAATTGCTCTAACTCATCCGCTTTTAAATATAGCTTATGATTTAATTTTGCCTCTAATAAGCGATGTACCAAAACATCTGGATAACGCCGAATGGGCGACGTAAAATGCGTATAGTAATCAAAGCCCAAGCCATAATGTCCTGAATTTTTAGTTGTGTAAATTGCCTTAGGCATACTGCGAACAGCTAACAACTCAATCATACTTTGCTCTTTTTTATTTTTTACATCAAGCAATAGTTTATTGATGGATTGAGCTGTTTTTTGTTTGTTTCCAACTGCTACCGAATATCCAAAACGTTCAACAAAATTATTTAATTCTTGTAATTTCTCATCTTTTGGCACGTCATGAACCCGATACACAACGGCGTTAGCATTGCTTTTATCTTTTTGATTGACATTCTTTTCATCTTTAGAAGCTGGCTTTCCTAAAAATTCGGCTACTTTTTTATTGGCCAACAACATAAAATCTTCTATTAATTTATGTGCATCTTTTTGTGTTTTAAAATAAACACCTGTTGGCAAACCATTATCATCTAATTCAAATTTAACCTCCGCTTTGTCAAAAAATATTGAGCCCTTCGCTGTTCGTTCTGCTCGCAATTTTTTCGCTAAGTTATCAAGTGTCATTATTTCATCTTTATAATCTCCTTCGCCAGTTTCTATAATCGTTTGAACCTCTTCGTAACTAAACCGTCTATCGCTATATATAACTGTTTTTCCAAACCATTGATGTTGAATGTTGGAAAATTCATCCAATTCGAAAACTGCACTAAAGCAATATTTTTCTTCATGTGGACGAAGCGAACACGCAAAATTACTCAGCACTTCTGGCAACATTGGCACACATCTATCAACCAAATACACAGAGGTAGCACGACTTACTGCTTCATCATCCAGAATTGTTTTTGGCTTTAAGTAATGGGTAACATCCGCAATGTGCACACCTACTTCCCAATTTCCATTTTCTAATAATTGTAAGGATAATGCATCGTCAAAATCTTTTGCATCGGCAGGATCAATGGTGAATGTTACAATGTCTCTAAAATCTCTGCGCTTAGCAATTTCTTCAGGAAAAATTTCGGTATTCAAATCTTTTGCCTCAGCTTCTACTTTTGGATCAAAAACCATTGGCAAACCATATTCTGCCATGATTGCATGTATTTCAGTTTCATGATCGCCAGCACTACCAAGCACTTCAATGACTTTTCCATTGGGATTATCAGAACCTCTTCTCCACTCTGTTAATTCTACAACCACTTTTTGTCCATTCGTTGCCTGCAAAGTATCCTGCAAGGGGACAAAAAAATCAACATGAATTTTATTAAAGTCTGGAACAACAAATGCAAATTTTTGATTGATTTGGATGGTTCCAACAAATTTTGTTTTTTTTCTTTTAATCACTTCAACCACTTCTCCTTCTGGTTTTCCACGATTTTTGGAAGTGATGGTTATTTTAACTAAATCGCCATGCAAAGCATCCTTACTTTTTCTGAAAGGAATATACACATCTGAAACTTCTGGAGATACAATAACATAAGATGCGCCAGAGGCAGTAAAATCAATGGTTCCTGAATCATAGGATTTAGTTTCCTTATATTGGTATTTCCCAACTTCTTTTTCTATAATAAATCCTTGGTGTTTTAATTCTTCTAAGGTTTCAAGTAAAGTAAATCGCTCGCTTTCGCTCGCAATTTCCATAGCTGAACCCAGTTGTTTGTAATTAAAAGATTTTTCTGAATTATGTTTTAAAAACGTTAAGACTTCTTCAAATAAATACCGTTTAGCTTGTTTTTTTGATTTTGCCATTTGTATAATCACACCAATAAAATAGGCGTTTGCGTAAAGGTAGCCAATTAGAATTTAATAGAAAATTTTTTATTTGGGATTAACTTTCGGTCCAAACCTTAGTGCCCTCGCTACAATTTTGGCAAATATCAATTTCATCTCTCGATTTTAAAATTGCTTTTCTAAAGTTTTGATATAAATCAGATTTCCAAACTGTTTTAAAATTATCTGCTTTTAAATCTCCCAACTGATGTTTGGCATCTTTATCAAAACAGCAAGGTACAACCAATCCATCCCAAGTTATGACGCAACTACTCCACATCCGCCAACATTGGTTGAGTAATTTGTTTTTGATAGAATAGGTGCCGTCAGGATGCTTTTTGTATCGACTATACTTGATGTTATCTGGGATGAGCGGGTTGCCGTTTTTGAAATCATAGACTTGAGCCGTCTTAAAAACAACTTCATCTACACCTAATTTTTTTGCTAACTGTTTCACTTCCTCCAATTGATGCTCGTTTGGTTTAACCACTAAAAATTGAAATACAACATGTGGGGTGTTAGATTTTAAAATTTTTTTTTGTTCAATGATGTTTTTTGTTCCTTCAATCACTTTAGATAATGTGCCTCCAATTCTGTATTGCTCATAAGTCTCTTGCGTGGTGCCGTCTATCGAAATGATTAATCTATCCAATTGGCTTTCTACAGTCTTTTTGGCCATTTCGGGGTTGAGATAATGTGCGTTGGTGGAAGTAGATGTATAAATTCCTTTATTAGACGCATATTGTACCATTTCCAAAAAATTAGGATTTAAATATGGTTCGCCTTGAAAATAAAAAGTGAGATAAATCAACTCGTTAAAAACAGCATCTATTGTTTTTTTAAAAAATGACTGCTCTAACATCCCGACTGGCCTTGTAAATTGACGCAATCCACTTGGACATTCTGGACAACGTAAATTACAACTCGTCGTAGGTTCAATGGCCATGCTGATAGGAAGCCCTAAGTGAGATTTAAGATTTAAAGATTTAGACGCATGGTAACTGCACCATATCAAAATGGCATTGACAACTTTCTTAAAGCTCAATTTTTTGAGTAATTGTATGTTGTTTGATAAAGACACTCTCCCAAAGATAAAAATTATAATTTATTATTAAATTTAGCATCATATATAGTCCTTTTCATATGCCAGATTTCTTGAATACCCTTGAATATGCCAAACAGTTAGATGCGCAAGATGCACTTCATTTATACAGAAATAAATTTCATGTGCCACAACACAATGGTAGAGACATGGTTTATTTTACAGGAAATTCATTGGGATTACAACCAAAAACTACCAAAGATTATTTACAACAAGAATTAAATGATTGGGCTACTTATGGCGTTGAAGGGCACTTTTTAGCCAAAAATCCATGGATGAACTACCATGAAATTTTAACTGATAAAACAGCAAAAATTGTGGGTGCATTGCCCTCTGAAGTTGTGGTGATGAATCAACTTACTGTAAACTTGCATTTGTTAATGGTGTCATTTTACAGACCAAGCAAACAACGCTATAAAATTTTATGCGAAGCCAAAGCATTTCCAAGCGATCAATACGCTTTACAATCACAAATTAAATTTCATGGATACAACATTGACGATGCTTTAATTGAAGTTGCTGCAAGAGAAGGAGAATACGAAGTACGCCATGAAGATATTTACAAAGCGATTGAAAAAAATAAAGATTCATTGGCATTAATCATGATAGGTGGTGTGAATTATTTCAGCGGACAGGTATTTGATATGAAAGCAATAGTTGAAGCTGGGCATCAAGCAGGCGCTATTGTTGGGTTTGATTTAGCACATGGCGCAGGGAATATAAAATTACACTTACACGATTGGAATGTAGATTTTGCAGCATGGTGTTCTTACAAATATTTAAATGGTGGCCCAGGTTGTGTGGCCGGTGCTTTTGTTCACGAAAAACACCATCAGCATACGAACTTACCTTTATTTGCAGGCTGGTGGGGCCACGATAAAGCAACGCGTTTTAAAATGAATAGAGAATTTGTTCCCATTCAATCGGTAGAACGTTGGCAGTTAAGCAATGCGCCAATTTTATCGATGGCTGCTTACAGAGCATCTCTCGATTTATTTGATGAAATAGGAATGAATCCTTTAATTGAAAAAAGCAACGTATTAACTAACTATTTAGAATTTGTTATTGGAGAAATTAATAAACAAAAAAATAATTGCTTAGAAATTATTACGCCTAAAGAAAACAGAGGTTGTCAACTTAGTATGGTGGCGCACGGACAAGGAAAAGCATTATACAACAAATTAATGGAAAATGGCGTGATGCCAGATTGGAGAGAACCTAACGTGATTAGATGTGCGCCTGTGCCAATGTATAATTCATTTGAAGATGTATATAGATTTGGTGAAATCTTAAATCAATTATTGTAAGATGGTTAATTCAATTCGTTTGATCAATTGAATATTTTCTCGCTTGGCAAAGGTTTGAGGTTGATAAATAGTCTACCGAAATGTTTGTTTCAAGTTAAATATTTAATGGACTTTTGCAAAGCGAAAATAATTGTCCCTGCGAAGCGACCGCTTTTGCAAATGCTTTGTTGTCCGCCCGCATTAGGCAAAGGTGCTGTTAGCGGTTCGTTGTTTAGCTAATTTCACTAGCTATTTGTGCTAACGTGACGGTCACTGTGTCTTGTAAAAAAGATTTTAGATTCAATTCTAAGTCTTTTGTGTCGGCTTCTAAAGATACTATATGTGGTTTAACATTAAGAGGTAAGCTAGTAATTAAATTATTGTTTTGTCCTTTTCTGCTAGATGCAACACCTAGTCTACCTGAGTTTTTATCATAGTTTTTCGACTCAATAAATTCTAAGAATGCACCAACAGCAACAGTTGAATTGTCATACCCAAAATGATGAATTGAAATAACTAATTGATATTGTCTTTCTGCGGATAATACAAATGCTAATTTAAACCAACCTCTTGGTAATGTTCTATTGAAAAAATAGTCGTGCATTTTTGCATAATCAACTATTTGATGAGTAAACCAAAAATAATTTGTAGATTCTGGTAACGATTTATCGATATAAATGTCAGCCATATCACTAGATATTTTTCTGTGCAATTCTGTTATCGTCTCATCTAATATTGTAGTACATATTTGAAATATTTGATTTCTATTGTTATTAATTTTATTAATTTTTTCCTTGTGTAAGTTATGTTTCCAATTTGTAAGTTTTTGAGAAAACACATCGGTTACTTCATCTAAAGTAGCATTAGAAATAGGTATATCAAGTTTAAGATTTAAAACATCTTCAATGTTTCTTTTTTCAACTTCACAAAAATAATCAATGAGAGATTGTGGCAGTTTACTGTCTGCCAATTCAAGGCTGTCTATGTATTTTTTCTTTTCACTTCCTTTTACTGTAAAAGGAAAAAGTCCGTGTTTAATTAGAATTAAACTTGCAAGTAACCTAGCTAATCTTCCATTTCCATCTTGAAATGGATGTATTTGAGTAAACGCGTGATGAACCCATGCCGCAATAATTATTGGCTTTGTTTTGTTTGCTTCTAATTCGCTAAGAATTGAAATTAATTTATCAATTTCAGAATCTACTTGTAATGGTGGGCAGTATAAAAATATTGTCCCATCATTTCTTTTTGGATTATTTTCATGCTTTTTAAATTGCCCTTTTAATAGAGCAACTTTGACAATGTTACCTAAAGTGTCGATTGCATCTGTTGTGTCTTGATGTTGTGTAATTAATTGATGTAACTCAAGAATAAACCCTTTTGTTATTTGTCTATTTTGTTTCACAACATCAAAGACAAAATCAATAGCATCAAAATGGTCTGTTAAATAAGCTATTAATTGTCTAGGTGGGATATTTGTATCGCCATGTTGTAAATAGGATTCAACAAAGCCTTCTTTTATAAATGTCTGAGTAATTCCTTCTTTTAAATCATAAAGTTTTTCTACGATTCCTGTTTCTATGGCATGCTGACGTTTAAGTCTATTGACGAATTCCTCGTATTCTTTAGAGCCTTCTTTTAGGAGTTCACGCTTTTTGAACCATGATGGAGCAAGTTCGTCTAATTTTGAAGTATTTGCAGATAACCAGTTGTCTGCAAAATTAATTGGTTCCCATATTGTAATTTCTTTTTCCATATTATATTTTAGTGTTTGTCTACAATGACCGCTAACTATTGAATACGAAAGTAAACCTTAAAATCTTTTCCATAAAATTTTGTATTATCAAAAAATGATTTACATTTGTCACAGTAAAATGAAAAATTTTAATCAAATACATCATCATCATTTCTTGCCAATCGGTAAGCTTGGATGATATTGTATATAGTAAACCAAAATTAACTAAACAATATATTTTAAAAGGCTTACCAATGTGGTGAGCCTTTTTTATTTTAAATAAAACAATTACTAAAAAAACAAACTATGGGAAATAAATTAAAAATAGCCATTCAAAAATCAGGACGCTTAAGCGAAAATTCTCTGAAATTATTAAAGGAATGCGGTATCGATATTGATAACGGATTAAACAAATTAAAAGCCGAAGCTTCTAACTTCCCCATCGAAGTTTTCTTTTTAAGAGATGATGATATTCCGCAATACGTTGAGGACGGTGTAGCTGATATTGGTGTTGTGGGAGAGAATGTACTATTAGAAAAAAATAAAAATTTAAAAATATTAGAAAAATTAGGCTTTGGAAAATGCCGTTTATCATTGGCGATTCCTAAAGAAAAAAACTATACATCTATTAAAGATTTAAATGGTAAGCGCATTGCTACTACGTACTCTACTATTTTATCTAAATATTTAAAATCTCAAAAAGTCAAAGCAGAGATTCATGAAATCAGTGGTTCTGTAGAAATTGCACCAAGCATCGGACTTGCAGATGCCATTTGCGACTTAGTAAGTTCTGGAAGCACCTTATTTACCAATGGATTAAAAGAGGTTGAAGTTATTTTAAAATCGGAAGCGGTATTAGTGGCCAATAAAAAATTAAGCAAGGAGCAACAAAGCATTTTGGATAAATTATTATTTAGAATGAATGCGGTTAGAAAAGCAAAAAACACAAAGTATATTTTACTAAACTCACCAAACAACAAACTAGAAGCGATTTGCAAAATTTTACCGGGCATGAAAAGCCCTACGATTTTACCATTAGCAAATAAAGGATGGAGTTCAGTACATTCGGTGGTAGAGGAAAATCAGTTTTGGGAAATTATTGAAAAACTGAAGGCAGAAGGCGCTCAAGGAATATTAGTAGTACCCATTGAAAAAATGATATTATAAAAAACATGGTCAGTTCGAGCTGTTCACCTGAGCGGAGTCGAAGGGCGAGAACAGAAGTACAAAAAAATTAAAATATGGAATTAATTAAATACCCAACAAGAGAACGCTGGAAAGAAATTTTAAAACGTCCTACCATTGACAATACTTCATTAGAGGCAACCGTGGAATCTGTGTTATCGGACATTAAAACAAATGGACAATCAGCAGTTAGGAAATATACTTTACAATTTGATCGGGTTGATTTAGAAACTGTTTTAGTGAGTGCGGATGAATTTGTAGCAGCCGAAAAACTAATTTCAAAAGATTTAAAAAATGCCATCCAAATAGCAAAAAAAAACATTGAGATATTTCATGCTTCGCAAAAAGAAAATGTTCAAATTATTGAAACCATAACGGGTGTGAAGTGTTGGAGAAAATCAATTGCCATACAAAAAGTGGGATTGTATATTCCAGGAGGAACTGCACCTTTATTCTCAACCATATTAATGTTAGGTGTTCCAGCAAAATTAGCTGGTTGCGAAGAAATTATTTTATGTACCCCACCTGACTCTAATGGCAATATTAATCTCGCAATTTTATATACGGCAAAATTAATAGGCATTACCAAAGTATTTAAAGTTGGCGGTGTTCAAGCCATTGGAGCAATGGCTTATGGCACAGAAGTTATTCCTCAGGTATATAAAATATTCGGTCCAGGAAATCAATACGTGACTTGCGCCAAACAACTCATCAATAAACAAGGCGTGGCCATTGATATGCCTGCTGGGCCATCTGAAGTAGCCATACTCGTTGATGAAACATGTGTGCCAGAATTTGTAGCGGCAGATTTATTATCACAAGCCGAGCATGGTTCAGACTCTCAAGTTATTTTAGTTTCAACCCATGAAAGCCTTATACAAAGCATTCAATCAGAATTAAATAGACAATTAGCTGTTTTACCAAGAAAAGAATTTGCTGCCAAAGCTTTAGATAACAGCAAAGCCATTTTATTAAACTCAAACGCTGAAGCCATTGACTTATTAAATGAATACGCATCCGAACATTTAATTATTGCTTGCGAAAATGATGAACAATTAGCGGAACAAGTTGTAAATGCTGGTTCTGTATTTTTAGGAAACTACTCCTGCGAAAGCGCTGGAGATTATGCATCTGGCACCAATCATACCTTACCAACCAACGGTTATGCAAAAGCCTATAGCGGTGTATCATTAGATAGTTTTGTAAAGAAAATTACTTATCAAAAATTAAGTAAAGAAGGAATAAACAATATTGGCTCAGCTATCGAATTAATGGCTGAAGCAGAAGGTTTACAAGCGCATAAAAATGCAGTGACCGTAAGATTAAAAAGTAAATTATAAATCATGTTTGACATCAATACAATCATTAGAAAAAATATCAAATCGCTACAATCCTATAAAGTTTGGAGAGATGACTATTTAGACAACAGCGAGGCTGTGTTTTTGGATAACTGCGAAAACAATTTTGGTTCTCCTCTTGGCTTAGGTTACGAACGTTATCCTTCATCTTCTCAAAGTAAAGTAAAAGAAGCTATTGCAAGGTATAAAAATATAAATTTGAATCAGGTAGTGATTGGAAATGGTAGTGATGAATTGATTGATCTACTAATTCGTTGTTTTTGTGAACCTCAACAAGATAACATTTTGATTTGTGAACCCACCTTCGGGATGTTTAAAGTGTATGCACAATTGAATAACATAGAGGTGCTAAATGCGCCATTGCAAAAGGAGAGTTTTTTATTTGATGAATCATTCATTTTAAAAACCATTACAGCAAACACAAAATTGATTTTCATTTGTTCTCCTAATAATCCAACCGGAACAAGCATTTCAATAGAACAATTAAAAACGATTGCTAAAAGTTTTAACGGCATCGTTGTTGTGGATGAAGCCTATATAGATTTTTCAGAAAAAGCTTCTGCTACCACATTAATGAATGAATTTAAAAACATCATCGTTTTACAAACTTTTTCAAAGGCATGGGGTTTAGCAGCTCTAAGACTAGGCGTGGCATACGGAGATTCATCAATGATAGATATTTTAAATAAGGTTCGTCCCCCTTTTAATATCAGCGGCAATTCACAACAATTGATTGTAGAAGCCTTGAAAAAATCAAGCATAAAAGATACATTAGTAGAAACCATTTTAAAACAAAAAAAATATTTAGAACATGAATTGCAGCAACTGCCTTTTGTGAAAAACATCACCAAAAGCGATGCAAACTTTTTATTGATTGAAGTGTCAGATGCCAACAAAATATGCAAGTATCTGTTAGAAAAAAATATTTTAATCAGCAACCGTTCAAGTTTACTCAATTGTGAAAACCGAATCCGCATTAGTGTTGGAACCGAAAAAGAAAACAAACAATTAATTACCTTATTAAAACAATATAATTAACATGCAAAAATTATTATTCATAGACAGAGACGGAACTTTAATTTGGGAACCACCCACCGACTTTCAAATTGATAGTTTTGAAAAATTCAAATTCTTACCTGGCGTGATCACATGGCTTGGAAAAATTGCTCGTGAGTTAGATTATGAATTAGTAATGGTTACAAATCAAGACGGTTTGGGAACAGACTCATTTCCTGAACATACTTTTTGGCCCGTTCACAATTTAATGACAGACACATTGGCCAATGAAGGCATTGTATTTAAAGATCAATGTATTGATAGAACATTTGAAAAAGATAATCAGCCAACACGTAAGCCAAATTTAGGCCTATTAACTAAATATGTAAATGGTGATTACGATTTAGCAAACTCTTATGTAATTGGAGATAGAATAACCGATGTGAAATTGGCCAAGAATTTAGGCAGCAAGTCAATCTTCATTAAAAATTATGATCAAGAAACTGGTTTTGAAAATGACATCAATAAAATTGTGTCGTCGTGGGAAGAAATTTATAATTACTTAAAATTACCAGAAAGAAACATTTCGCACACACGAACGACCAAAGAAACAGATATTACTGTCATTATAAATTTAGATGGAAGTGGGAAGTCAGCCATTCATACAGGTCTTTCCTTTTTTGATCACATGCTGGAACAAATTGCTAAGCATGGTAACGTTGATTTATCAATTGATGCAAAAGGCGATTTGCATATTGATGAGCACCACACAATAGAAGATACGGCCATCACCTTAGGAGAAGCATTTGCAAAAGCATTAGGAGATAAACGAGGGATTGAACGCTATGGTTTTTGTTTGCCAATGGATGATTGCCTAGCGCAAGTAGCATTAGACTTTGGTGGGAGAAACTGGATTGAATGGCAAGCAGAATTTAAACGCGAAAAAATTGGAGATATGCCAACAGAACTATTTTATCACTTTTTTAAATCGTTTAGCGATGCAGCAAAATGCAATTTAAACATTAAGGTAGAAGGACAAAATGAACACCATAAAATAGAATCCGTTTTTAAAGCATTTGCCAAAGCCATTAAAATCGCTGTAAAGAGAGATGTCAATAACATGAGTTTGCCAAGTACGAAGGGAGTGTTGTAAGGTGCGTATTTGAAAAAATAATTTAATAAAAATAATGATGGAAAAAAGTAACACTTTTAAAGGATTAATAGTTTGGCAAAAAGCACATTTGTTGGTATTATCAATTTACAAAGTGACAAAAAATTATCCAAAGGAAGAGTTTTACGCATTAACCAGTCAAGTTAGAAGAGCTGCTGTATCAATTGCTGCAAACATTGCCGAAGGATACAAAAAGAAAACTACTCCTAATAAATTATATTTTTTAAATATCTCAGAAGGCTCATTAGAAGAAGTAAAATATTACATTCTTCTTTCAAAAGATTTAGAATACATCAAGGAAAAAACAGCAAACGAATTAGACAATTTAGCAGATGAAGTTGGACGTTTAATCCATGGCTATTCTAAATCAGTATCAATTAATAAAATCTAAGTGTGCAGTACTTCGCCTTTCTCCTTATAATTTAAACCTTATACTTACTATGAAAGTCTCAATCATAAAATACAACGCAGGTAATGTACAATCCGTTTTGTTTGCTTTAGAGCGAATAGGAATTAATGCAATCGTTACTGATGATAAAGATGTTTTAACATCATCCGATAAAGTTATCTTTCCAGGCGTTGGTGAGGCGAGTTCTGCCATGCAATATCTAAAAGAAAAAAACTTGGATGACGTCATTATAAATTTAAAACAACCTGTATTAGGTATTTGCTTGGGCATGCAGTTAATGTGTCAATACTCCGAAGAAGGAAATACGAATTGCTTGGGAATTTTTGATAATAAAATCAAATTGTTTTCGGGGGATGTCAAAGTCCCACAAATAGGCTGGAACACGATCTTTGATTTAAAAACAAATTTGTATCAAGGCATTAAAGAAAACGAATACATGTATTTTGTTCACAGTTATTATGCGGAAGTGAGTGAATATACGATTGCTAAAACAAATTACGGATTAGAATATAGTTCTTCTTTACAAAAAGATAATTTTTACGCAGTGCAATTTCACCCCGAAAAATCGAGTGATGCAGGACAACAACTATTAGAAAACTTTATCAAATTATAAATATGCAAATCATTCCAGCAATAGATATCATCGATGGCAAATGCGTGAGATTAACACAAGGTGATTACGCCCAAAAAATAATTTATAACGAAAACCCATTGGAAGTTGCGCAAGAGTTTGAAAACATTGGGATTACCCGTTTACACTTAGTGGATCTAGATGGCGCAAAATTAGGAAAAGTTGTTAATTATAAAGTATTAGAAAAAATAGCAAGCAAAACAAAACTGTCAATTGACTTTGGTGGTGGCATTAAAACAGATGATGACATAGAAACTGTTTTTAATTATGGCGCAGATTTAGCAACCATTGGAAGCATTGCGGTAAAAAACAAAGAATTATTTTTTTCATGGGTAAAAAAATATGGTTCTGAAAAAATATTTTTGGGAGCAGATGTGAAGAATGAAAAACTTGCCATTGGCGGATGGCTTGAAACGACCAATGTTTCTATTTTTGATTTCATTGAGGAAAATTTAAAAGAAGGAATTAAACATGTATTTTGTACAGATATTTCAAAAGATGGATTATTACAAGGACCATCCATTGATTTATATAAAAACATATTGACTAAATTTCCTCAATTAAAATTAACAGCCAGTGGAGGTGTTTCTCAATTAAGCGATTTGGAAGAGTTAAAGAAAATTGGTTGTGCAGGAGCAATTGTTGGAAAAGCTATTTATGAAGGAAGAATTACGATGGAAGAGTTACCACGTGCGATTGACGAATTGGGAATCACAATTTAAGAATTCCGATTTATGACGCACTATTTTTATACAAATATGAAATTAATAAAAATGCAAAGATGAAATCACAAGATTTGAAATTAGGAACAAAACAATTTGCAATGGCTGAATTAAAATTTATTGAAAAAAACACCCAACAAACAACCTTACTTTGCCTTAGTAAATCAAATAAAAAGATGCAGTTCATCTGTAGGAGCAAATAACAGAGCAGTTTCAAGAGCAAAATCAACACCAGATTCATTAATAAATTAAAAATCGCCATTCGTAAATCAAAAAAAATGTTAGCCAAACGAATCATTCCTTGCTTAGATATTAAAGACGGTCGAACCGTAAAAGGCATCAACTTTGAAAATATTAAAGATGCTGGCGACCCTGTGGAGTTAGCCATTGAATATGCTAAACAAGGCGCCGATGAATTGGTTTTTTTAGATATCACAGCAACAAACGAAAAAAGAAAAACACTATCCGAATTAGTCACTCGAATTGCGAAACACATCAACATTCCCTTTACAGTTGGAGGAGGAATCAGTTCTGTTGAAGATGTATCTGTTTTATTAAATGCAGGAGCAGATAAAATTTCCGTTAATACCTCAGCGGTCAAAAATCCACAGCTAATAAATGAATTAGCAAACCAATTTGGAAGCCAGTGCGTGGTGTTAGCTATCGATACAAAATTTGAAAATAATGAGTGGTATGTTTATTTAAATGGTGGAAGGGTAAAAACTGATTTAAAAACCATTGATTGGGCAAAACAAGCCGTTGCATTGGGAACTGGAGAAATACTATTAACCTCAATGAATAATGATGGTACAAAAGATGGTTTTGCGATTGACATCACCAAACAAATTTCAGAATCAGTAAACGTGCCTGTGATAGCAAGTGGTGGAGCAGGAAACATGAAACACTTTAAAGAAATTTTCGAAAACGGAAAAGCAGATGCGGCACTAGCTGCTAGTGTTTTTCACTATAAAGAAATAGCAATACCTGAATTAAAAAAGTATTTAAAAGAACATACGATTGAAATAAGATTGTAATTAACCAGTCACTCTAAATTTGTCAGTTCGAGCGAAGTCGAGAACCGAAATGAAAACATAAAACTAAAATATATAACTTTGTTTGATGAGTGTGAAGTATAAATTTAGAAACCACAGCAAGTTATATTTTTAAGCTTTACTAATAACAATTTGACAAGCATAGAATGCAGAGAAAAAATCGTTAACAATCGGTTAAATAAACGCCTCGTCATTTTTTAGACAATAAGTTCAAAAATTTTTTCATTTTTTGTCATTTTGTCATTTTTCAGGATATTGGAACGGGCTTTGATATGAGAGGTAACAACTAAAAAATAAATCCCTATTATGAGCACAAAAACAGCAACAGGAAAAATTAACGTAAAAACAGAAAACATTTTTCCCATTATCAAAAAATTTCTTTATAGCGATAATGAAATATTTTTAAGAGAATTAGTTAGTAACGCCACGGATGCTACTCAAAAATTAAAAGCACTCACCTCAATGGGCGAAGCCAAAGGAGAACTCGGCGATCTAAAAATAGAGGTAATTATTGATAAAAGCGCTAAAACCATTACCATAAAAGATAAAGGTATTGGTATGACAAAAGAGGAAATAGAAAAATATATTACTCAAATTGCATTTAGTGGCGCAGAGGAATTCGTTCAAAAATATCAGGATAAAGTAGACAAAAATGTTGTCATCGGCCATTTTGGTTTAGGATTTTACTCAGCATTTATGGTGGCTCAAAAAGTTGAGATTTTTTCATTATCCTACAAGGAAGGTTCTAAGGCCGTAAGATGGGAGTGCGACGGAAGCCCAGAATATCAAATTGAAGAAATTAATACCAAAACAAATAGAGGAACAGACATTGTTTTACACATTGCAGAGGACAGTTTAGAGTTTTTGGAAAATTTCAAAATAGAAGGCTTACTAAAGAAATATTGTAAATTTTTACCCGTTGAAATCGTTTTTGGAACGAAAAAGAGTTGGGTTCCAAGTGGCGAAAAAGATGAAAAAGGAGAGGATAAAGAAAAAGAAATTGAAGTTGAAAACATCATCAATAATCCAAACCCAGCTTGGATTCGTAAACCAATTGATTTAAAAGACGAAGATTACAAGGCTTTTTACAGGGAGTTATATCCCATGCAATTTGAAGAGCCCTTGTTTCATATTCATTTAAATGTTGATTACCCTTTCAATTTAACAGGGATTCTATACTTCCCTAAATTATCAAACAAGTTTGAAGCACCAAAAGATCGCATTCAATTATACAGTAATCAAGTATTCGTAACTGATAATGTTGAAAACATTGTGCCAGACTTTTTAACGATGTTGCGTGGCGTTATAGATAGTCCAGATATTCCATTGAATGTAAGTCGCAGCTATTTGCAAGCAGACAGTAATGTCAAAAAAATATCCACACATATTACAAAAAAAGTAGCCGATAAATTAGAAGAATTATTTAAAAAAGAGCGTGCAGATTTTGAATTGAAATGGGATGATATTAAAATATTTGTGCAATATGGTTTAATTAGTGATGAGAAATTTTATGAAAAGGCCTCAAAATTCACTTTATTGAAAAATACAGATGCCAAAGCATTTACCTTCGAAGAATATGAGACTCATGTAAAAACTAATCAAACGGATAAAGATAAAAAACTAGTGTTTTTATATGCAACCAATGTTGATGAACAGCATACTTATATAGATGCTGCGAAAACGCGCGGTTACGACGTTTTATTGATGGATTCTCCTTTAGATCCACACTTAATAAATACTTTAGAGAGTAAATTAACAAACACACAATTTGTTCGCGTTGATAGCGACACGGTAGAAAAATTAATTAAAAAAGACGATGCGCAAATAAGTAAACTTACTGAAGACGACCAAACTAAATTAAAACCCATTGTAGAAGGTGTTGTTGCAAAAGAAAAATATACTGTCGTGTTTGAAAGTTTAAGTGAGACAGATTCTCCAATGCTAATTACACGCCCTGAATTTATGCGCCGTATGAAAGATATGCAGGCTTTGGGTGGCGGAGGTGGAATGAATTTTTATGGTTCATTGCCAGACACCTATAATTTAGTAGTGAATTCAAACCATCCTTTAATTGGTAAAATCTTATCAGAAGCAGATGGAACAAAGCAAAGTCAATTAGCTAAGCAGGCAGCAGATTTAGCCTTGCTTTCCCAAGGATTATTGAAAGGAGAAGAATTAACCAAATTTGTAAAACGCTCCGTTGAATTGATTAATTAATTTAGCATTAACGCCAATAAGCCTCCGTGTTTTTGGAGGCTTTTTTGGCTTTATGTATGGTCTTCCTAATTAAGAACGTAAAATTTTTTGTTGTTTAAAAAAGATAATGATTAAATCATAAAGAAAGATATTTTGATTAATCTTAATTATTTTCGACTTTAGAGCAATCATAAAAAGCAATAAAAAAACAATCCTATCAAACCCTCAGAATTAAAAACCCAGTTTGTGCAATGCTGGCCATTTTTTCGTTCATTTTAGCAATAAGTCATTAAAATATTTAAATTAATATAGATTTCAATAGCAAAAACACTGGCATGAATTCCAAGTCAAATAAATTTATTTATTTTTCGTTATAATAAAAAATATAGTCTATAAAAACTCATTATAATAATATCCGTTTAATTTTACATTCACACTAAGCTAAATTAATGACCAAATACATATTATTTATATCAATCACGACTTGTTCAGCACTGATTTTTTTATCTTGTAAGAAAGATAAGTTGCTGACAGATCCAAATGCGGAAGTTTCTTTTTCTCAAACATCTATTTTATTTGATACCGTATTTACTTCGGTTGGTTCAACGACTCAACAAATTAAAGTAAGGAATCGAAATAAACAAAAAATTAATATTTCATCAATTCGTTTGCAGAGCGGAAATTCATCTATGTTTACTTTAAATGTTGATGGCGTGAGCACGAAGGCTACTTCAGATGTGGAAATTTTAGCCGAAGATAGCATTTACATCTTTGTTCAAGTTAATGTAAACCCTTCAAACGCCAATAGTCCTTTTGTTATCAAAGACAAAATACTATTTGATGTGAATGGAAATCAACAAAGTATAACTTTAGAAGCTTGGGGCCAAAATGCTTATTATCATTATCCTGATAAAGCCATTCAATATAAAAATGGATATCTATCATATTCTACGATATCTGATTTAAAAAACACAACCGTTAACTGGGCAAATGATAAGCCTCACGTTATTTATGGATGGTTAGTTGTAGATTCTACTCAAACACTCATCATTGATCCAGGCGTAAAAATTCATTTTCATCAAAATGCTGGCTTATGGGTTTACCGTTACGGCACTTTACAAGTTAATGGTAAAAGTGGAAAAGAAGTTGTGTTTCAAAGCGATCAAATCGAACAAAAATTCCCCGATTATCCTGGTCAATGGGATAGAATTTGGATTAATGAAGGAAGCACTGACAATTATATAAATTATGCCATTATAAAAAATGGATTTATTGGAATACAGGCTGAAGTGACTAATAGTTTGGCAGCGCCTAAACGCCTTAGGCTAACGAATACAATTATTAACAATTGCGCTAAGTATTGTTTGTTTAGCGTTGCTTTTAATATTTGGGGGAGTAATAACATCATTTCGAATTGTAAAGAATCTTGTGCAAGATTTACCTTAGGGGGTAATTACACTTTTTTGCATACCACATTTGCTAACAATTATTTTAACGGTAATTTCGACATTAGAACTTTTCTTAAACCTTGTTTACATATTGATAATTATTTGGGTAGAGATTATTTTCCTTTGGATAGCGCAAATTTTACAAATTGTATTATTGATGGGTCGTTCAATAATGAACTAGAATTAGATATAAAGACAGAATCTACTTTTACCAAAAACTATAAATTCAGTAACTGTTTAATAAAAGCGCCTGATTTTTCGGGAGTAAATGCAGTAAATAATGTTTTCAATAAATTTCCTTATTTTAACCTAGCCATGATTGGTGATTATAGAATTAAAGATTATAGGTCTGCTGCCAGAAACATAGGTGATCCTTCAGTACTTACTAATTACCCATACGTTTTTGTTCAAACGGATATTAGGGGCGCAATACGGTCAACAACTATAGATGCTGGGGCCTATCAGTACATTCCATAGGTTAGGCTAGCTGCAACTGATAAAGACAAACAACAAATAAAAGGCAGGGGGCTTAAAGACAACATAAACTAACCATCTCGAATCTGCAACCCGATTAGCTAATATTTTATTAACTTCTACCAAATAATGATTTAATCTTAACATTTAGATAATATTGTTTGTTCAAATTCGCAAATGAAATTATTTCTATTTGTACTACTGGTTTCTTTATCAGCTTGTTCCTCGAACAATGATACAATCAAAATCAAAGGTTCTGATACTGAGGTAAATCTTGCGGTTTCTTTAGCAGAGGAATTCCATAAACACAACTCCATATTAGTTTCTGTTTCAGGAGGAGGTTCTGGTTTGGGATTAGTATCATTACTAAATGGCAACGCAGATATTGCAAATTCTTCACGAAGCATTAAAATTAGCGAACTTGATTTGTTTAAGCAAAAAGGAATTGAAATAGATTCTTTTGTTTTTGCTCAAGATGCCATTGCTTTTGTTACATCCGTTAATATGCCAATTGATTCTATCAGCGTAGAAAATATTGCAAAAATTTTGAAAGGTGAACTAGTAAATTGGTCTTCTTTAACAGATAAAAATATGCCCATCACTATTTATGGAAGACAAAGTAATTCTGGCACCTACGACTATGTTAAGAATATTTTAGGCATACATTTTTCGCCCTATGCAAAGCAAATGAATGGCAATGCACAGATCATTGAAGCCATTAAAGCAGATGCTTCGGGTTTTGGGTATGTTAGTGCTGGTTATGTTTTAAAAGGTAATGCAACCAGTTTGAAAATTTTAACGATTTATGATGAAAAATCAAAAGCCATTTCGCCATTAGATTCTAAAGCAATTGCATCTAGCAAATATTATTTTCAACGCCCATTATTTCAGTATTACAAAAAAAGAGATTTTCAAAAAATAAAACCATTCCTTGCTTTTGAAAAATCCGTTATGGGTGCAAAAATCATTTATGAATCAGGCTATTATTCTGTTAACAAATAAAAAATGAATACCAAAAAAAGAGAGCAAATAGACGGGTTGTTTAAAATCATTTTTAAAGTTTCGGGGTTAATGACCATTGCTCTTTTAGCGGGTATTTTTTTAATGCTATTTTCCAACAGTATTTTCTTTTTCTTAAAGGTATCTCCAATCGATTTCTTTACGGGTTCACAATGGGATCCAGAAACAAAATATAGCATCATTCCATTATTAGTAAGCACTTCTTTGGTAGCCTTAGGATCTATGATTATTGCTGTTCCTTTAGGCATTTTAACAGCGGCTTACTTATCAGAGTTGGCGCCAAAAAAATTACAGATGTTTTTAAAGCCAATTATTGAAATGCTTGCGGCAATTCCATCTGTGGCCATTGGGTTTTTAGGAATTGTTTTAGTGGGTCCGGGTTTGGCTCATATTTTCGACATTCAGAATGGATTAAATGCTTTAAATGGTTCTATTCTACTGGCCGTAATGGCCTTGCCAACCATTGTTACCATTAGTGAAGATGCAATTAACGCAGTGCCAAAATCGCATAGAGAAGCTTCCTTGGCACTGGGAGCTAACAAATGGGAAACCCTTTTTAAAGTAATTATACCGGCAGCGTCACCAGGCTTAATTGCTGCTGTCATGCTAGGCTTAGGAAGGGCTTTAGGTGAAACAATGACTGTATTGATGGCCACAGGAAATGCGGCTGCAATTCCGAAAGGTTTCTTAGATTCTGTCAGAACAATTACTGCAACTATTGCTATTGAGATGGGCGAAGTGCCTTACCAAACGACACATTATTTTGCATTATTTGCCATTGCTGCATTATTATTTCTAATTACACTTGTTGTAAATTTTATTGG
Source organism: Bacteroidota bacterium (assembly GCA_046345275.1). GTDB lineage: Bacteria > Bacteroidota > Bacteroidia > B-17B0 > Aurantibacillaceae > UBA4416. The sequence goes on along the minus strand of JBKDJY010000135.1, from coordinate 10,438 downwards.
AGAATATTTTGCTAACCGATTTAGAAAATTTCACTCCTGATGAATAAGAAATATTTTATTAATACATTCAACTGGATCATCCTTTGCGGCAGTACACTCATTGTTTGCTTATTCCTAGGCATTATTCTCTGGGACATTTTTTCGAAAGGGTATTCAAGTTTGTCTTGGAATTTTATCTCATCATTCCCGACTCAAGGAATGACAAAAGGAGGAATTCTTCCTAGCATTGTAGGCACTATTTTGCTCACTTTTATAACTACACTATTTGCTGTTCCTTTCGGCGTAGCATGTGCTATTTACCTAAATGAATATGCTAAGCCATCGATGCTTACCAATATTATTAGGGCGTCGATAAGAAATTTAGCAGGTATTCCTTCAATCATCTATGGTTTATTTGGCTTAGCATTATTTGTTCAAGCATTGCATTTCGGCACTTCCATATTATCAGCAGGTCTAACATTAGGATTACTTTCATTGCCATATATCATTACCACTACCGAAGAAGCTCTAAAACGAATACCAAATAGTTTGCGAGAAGCAACTTTAGCATTGGGTGTAACACAAGCAGAAACCATTAAGGATGTTGTATTGCCAAAAGCTTTGCCTGGTATTTTAACAGGTGTCATTTTAACGCTGTCTAGAGCTGCAGGAGAAACCGCACCGATACTATTTACAGGTGTTGCTTTTTACATTAATGGCGTTAGCACTTCGGTAAATCAAGAATTTATGGCATTGCCTTATCACCTATACATGCTTTCAACCCAACACAATGCGATAGAACAAGTGCGGCCTTTAGCTTATGGCACAGCAACAGTATTAATATTATTAGTATTTGTATTGAATATCATTGCCTTTTATGTACGATTTAAAAATAGAACCCAAGATTAATGATGGAAACAATTAAGCTAAGAGCAGAAAATCTTAACCTTTATTTTGGGAAAAAGCAAATCCTAAAAAATGTAAGTATTGAATTTCCTGAAAACCAAGTAACTTCTTTAATTGGCCCTTCAGGATGCGGAAAATCTACCTTGCTTCGCAGCTTCAACCGCATGCATGATTTGACAACTGATGCAAAAATAAACGGGAAATTATTCTTAGATGATTTGAATTTATACGATAAAAAAAATTCAGTTACTGATATTCGTAGGCGAATTGGAATGGTTTTTCAAAAACCAAATCCATTGCCTAAAAGTATTTTTGAGAATCTATCATATGCTTTAAAAATCCACAATTATCCCAAAAACGAAATTCCCGATTTAATAGAGCAAGCACTGAAGGAAAGTTTTTTGTGGGACGAGGTGAAAGATGAACTAAAAAAACCAGCTGTAAAATTATCAGGTGGTCAACAACAAAGACTATGCATAGCTCGTACCGTAGTTCTTAGACCGGAAGTAATACTCATGGATGAACCTTGTTCCGCACTAGACCCTATCAGTACAAAAAAAATTGAGGAATTGATAATAAAACTCAAAAAGGATTTTACCATTGTAATTGTTACCCACAATATGCAACAGGCGCAGCGTATTTCTGAAAAAGTAGCATTTATGTATTTAGGAGAATTAATAGAATTTGATACGTGTAATACCATTTTTAATAAACCACAGAATGAATTAACTCAACGTTATATCAGTGGGCATTTTGGATAACCAATTAATTTAACTCAACGCTTTTAATCGTATTGTTTTCAATCATTAAGACATATTGCTTCCCATCTTTATATAAATCTACAATCAATGGCTTGAAAGTAACATTGGGATAGTTTTTTTCTAATTTCCCTTCGCTATTAATAACCTCAATGCTTGATGAATTTTCATCAAAAGCAATATATAATAATTTATGTGGTAATCGCGCGCAATCAATGTTTGTATAAATAGCTTTATCATTAAATGATTCCACAAGTTTGTTTGAAAATAAGTCATAGCCATAAAAAGCCCCACCGCCATAACATAATATTCCTTTTTGAGGTCCATCAGTTAAAACCTGAAATGATGTTTTAAACCCACTTAAATCATCACCTAATTTTATATTCTCTTTTTTATCTGCTAGCGAAATTTTAATTAATAAATTCTCTTTGCCATCAACATAAATAATTTTACTATTTTCAATACTTGAGCCCTCAACAATATGAATATTATTTAAATATTTTATCGCTTTGTTTTTTATGTCTATTCTGCCTAATCCTTTTCTGCTAAAAACATAAATATTTCCTGCTACATCAACTGCAATTAAATAATCACTTAAGCCTACACTTAAATAATTTATTGGAAGTTCAACAATTTCAGATGTGTTAAAAGGAATGAATCCCTCCGTTTTTAATCCGTAGATATTGTAATTGTAAATTTTTTTATCTGCACAAGCAATCAATATCCGATAATCTCTGTTATCATTGTAATCCAATAAAGTGATGTTTGAAGTGATGTTTGCTGGAGATTTTAAAGGATAACCCTGAAGATAATTCCCATTTCTATCTATTATATGAAGATGGTTTTTTGTATTAAATAATAATTGAAGCTTTCCATTTTTAAAAACATCAACCGTATAAATAGTTGATTTGATAGGTTCAAGTAACTTTTTTTTCCAAATTAGATTTCCAGTCGAGCTGATTAAATACAGGATGTTATCATCATCTTGAAAAATTATTTCGTTATCCTGTGTGGTGTGGTTTTTAAATAAATGGAGATTGTTTTTAATCTTCGCATCTGCGCTAAAAGTCCATAAGTAATTCAAATTATTATTTTCATCTTTCCTAAAACTTTCCTTTATTAAATTTATTCGAGCTTTTATACTTTTATGAGATTGATTTGCAAGTAAGGATAAATGCGTATAGTACTCGCTTTTTAAATTTAACGGATTGATTGTGATGAAGGAAGATAGTTTATGTTTATTTATCAGTTCGGCATTTTCGTAATACAAATAATTGCAATTCGCCAATAAATTATTTCTGGCATAATTCATGAAGGCACTGTTTTTCGAAAGTGTTTTACTTGAACTGACTGCATCAATGTAATAATTTAAAACATCCACATGACTAGTAAATGCAATGGTATTTTTATTAATACTGATATAATTATTTTTAACTTCTTTATTTAACCATGAAAATAAATACTGATAAACGGGTTTGATTCTATAATTTAAAACCTCATTAATTCGAAATGAACTATCTGAAACTAATTTTAAAAAATAATTGGTTTTAGTTGAATCATTTGTTTTCGATAAAGTTATGTTTTGAATCTGATAATTCAATTCATATTTTGCCGACAAAATACCCAAATCAAGTGAATTTAAAAACTCTGTTTTGATGTCGTACATGGCCGTATCACTTATGCGTTGCCAATTTTTATTTTCTTTTATAGGACATAAGAAAGAATGGGCTTGGTTTGCATCGCTTAATGAAATAGCAGAAAAAGAAATAGGATTATCAGGTAAGTCATCATAAAAGTTTAATGTTTGAGCATTTTGCTTTTCAAAGTTTTTAAAAATAGAATTGGAATCAATAAGAGAATAACCACTTAATGAAATTTGATCGGGTTTAATATTTGTGTTAAAAATTAATTGAGAGTTTAAAATATCTTTATTAAAGATGGGGTGTAAATGATTATTAATAAAAACAGTTGTACGTTGAGTGCCGTTGGCCTTTTTTAAACTAAAATAAATTTTATTTTGTGCAAGAGATTCTTCTTTTTTTAATTTAACACTACTCAATAATAAATTTAGATCATCACTTATCATAACGATTCCATCATACAATGATATTAGCCACTTTTTTTGATGAACTATTTTAGAATAATATGTTAAAGATCCAATTGTCTCTTCTGTTTTAAATGTATTCTTACAAAAAGTTTTTAAAATGTGTTCGTCGCTGGTTTTTTTTAATTTAAATTGTAGTAAATAATTTATGATGGAATCTTGTTTGTAGCAACTTAAAAATAATTTATTATGCTCTAAAATCCCTTTTAATTGAGTACTTTCGACTACTAACGAATCTAAATACGAAATATTAGCTTTTACTTTTTTTAATTTAGAATCTAATGATAAACCGTTCCAAATTATATTTTGTCTAAAAAATTGATTTACCAACTCTGTATACGAGTTAGTTTCAATCACACAAAATGTTTTATCCGAAATGTGTTCTAATATACTTGACTTCGGTTCTTTGCTTTCAATTAATTTGAAATAGCCCCATACCGCTATTAATAGAGAAGCTCCTATAAAAAAGTAAAAACTAATTTTTTTAGCATTTGTCATATTTTAATTTAGCTGATATAATTCAATAAAATGATTGATGATTCTCGCTATATTTTTTCACTATAGAATTAACTTTTTGGTAAAATGATTTTAAAACCCTTACTAAAAAAACACTTATTCTTTTAGCTTAACAAAAATATCATTAACTAGTTAATAAACCATATTTAGAAATCAATTGTACTAGATGAAAATTCGACTTTATAAGTTGGAGATGATGAGCGATTGGGTTAAAAAAAATCAAATCAAATCAAATAAATTATTTACCCCAATATATCTATTTGCTTTAAAGCCTTCGGCATAATCAACATTTATAGCCCTTCCTAACAAACGAGCTTTAGCATTTACAAATTCAATAAAACTACTACTTGAGATGGGCGTTTCTGGTTCTTTAGAATTTGGGTTAAAAAATTGAGAGGAATACGCCATAATTGATTCCAGTTTTTTTGCATGATACTCAGTGATATCAATAACGAAATCAGGCTCAATAAAATGGTCTTGTATGTAATGATAAACGGCTTTTGGTCGCCAAGGCTTTTGTGAAATATTATTTTCTAATGTGTTAATTTTTTGTAAGCCACTATAAAAACAAGCATCTGAAGTTAATTTAGCAGCTCTTCCATGATCGGGATGCCTATCTCTAATGGCATTACATAAAACTATTTCTGGTTGGTATTTTCTAATCACCTCAATTATTTTGCGCTGATTTAATTCATTGTTTTCAAAAAAGCCATCCGCTAAATCCAATTGTTGTCGAACAGAAACTCCCAAAATTTTTGCAGCTAGATGAGCTTCCTCTGTTCTCAATTGAGCATTACCCCGTGTGCCAAGTTCGCCTAAACTTAAATCTAAAATACCCACTTTTTTGCCAAAATCAATGTGTTTTAATATTGTTCCTGCACATGATAATTCAACATCATCAGGATGGATGCCTATTGCTAAAATATCTAATTTCATTGTGTATTTAATTTATTTAATCCATTATACAAATCTATCACTTCATTCACAAAGATAGACCAATCGTATTTTTTCTTTTCATTTTTCATTCCTATCACAAATTCTGCTTCTTTATGGTTTTCAAAGTAATCCTTTAAACCATTTGCGATTGCTTGCGCATTTGGCTCTACCACATAGCCTGCAATATTGTGAGGAATAATTTCAGCTAAGCCTCCTACATTTGTAACTAAAGTTGGAACTTCGAAATGGAATGACACTTGAGTTACCCCGCTTTGTGTGGCTGATCGATAGGGCAATGCTACAATATTGGCTGCAGAAAAATAATATTTTACTTCATCGTTTGGAATAAATTGATCTGATAAAATAACTTGCGATTGAATATTATATTTTGAAATTAAATCTAAATAAGGCTGTTTGTTTTCATAAAATTCGCCAACTATCAGCAATTTAAGGTTTCGATTATTTTCTAAAAGAGAAAATGCTTCAATCAATAAATCTAGGCCTTTGTATTTACGAATTAAACCAAAAAATAAAATCACATTATCTTCTGGCTTTAAGTTTAGTTTTAATCTTGCCTCATGCCTTGGTATTTTTTTACCAAATGCTGTATAAAGCGGATGTAATAAATATTTTTTATGTGTTGTGTTGATGATCTTTTCCAAATCATTCATCACAGCTTTACTCATTGTAATAAATGCGTCGCAGCCATTTATAAAATAAGACGCCAAATATTTGTCACCAATCCTTTTTTCATGGGGAATAATATTATCTGTGATGGCTAAAATTTTAATATTTTGTTTTCTTACTAAGCGCGCAATAGTTCCTAAAGCTGGTCCCATAAAAGGAATCCAAAATCTAAAAATAATAAAATCAGGTTTGCGCTTTTTGATAAATGATGCTGTTTTAATCCAAGAAAATGGATTAATGGAGTTAATGAGTGTGTGAATAATTATATTTTTTGGAGCTGTACCATTGAGATGATATTGCGTGCTGCCTGGAAACAAAAATTGAGGATACTGCAATTTAAAAGATATAATTTCTGCCTGATGCCCATTATTATTTAAGGCTTCACAAAATAATTCATCGAAGCTTGCCAATCCTCCTCTCAAAGGATAAGCTGGGCCTATGATAAAAATTTTTGACATGATGGGTTAAAGTCGTTTTTTGAAATAAAAACCTCGAAAATAAAATCAGCTAAAATGAATTTTTTTAAATGCAAAAAAATAAACGCTCAACTATTTCTTTCCGACCACTAATTCTATTAAATCTTTTTCTTGAAAATATTTATTTGCTAAATCTCTAATGTCCTCTGGCGTAATGGTTTTTACTGCTTCAAAATATTTTTCAAAATAAGTATAATCTAAATCAAATTCCCAAATGGCTTTAAACTTATCTGCCAGAGCATAGGGTCCGTCCACACTTCTCAAAAATTGACCCAAAACGTAATTTCTAACGGTTTCTAATTCTTTTATACCAACCAATTCTGTTCTCAATAAATTTAATTCTTTATAAATTTCGTTGAGAGTTTGATTTGTAACATCTGCGCCCACTTCGGTAGTAATAAAAAAATAACCAGCATTCACTAAGGATGATAATCCTGAACCAATGCCATAAGTATAGCCTTTGTCTTCTCTAATGTTTGCCATTAGGCGCGACCCAAAGTAGCCACCTAAAATGGTATTTAAGACTTGAAACTTAAAATAATCAGGATGCGTTTTATTAAACAATGGTCTACCAAGCCTAATCGCAGATTGTATGGCGTCTGGTTTTTCAATAAAATGTTTTTGAGTGGGAGTTGGTTGGAATTGGAAAGTACTTTTTTCAAATTCGCTTAATGTTCCCCAATTTGATTTTCCGAAATAATTATTTAAAACAGAGATTAAAGCAGCATCCAATTTTCCTGAAGCAAAAATCGTGCAATTCGCAGAATGATAATGTTCTTTATAAAACTGAATGACATTCTCTAACTTGATGTTGTCAAAATCTTCTTCTTTTACAATAACTCCATAAGGATGATGTTCTCCAAAAATCAATTCTGTAAATTTTCTCCGTGCCAGTACATTTACTTTTTGAGAATTTACCAAATGTTTTTGTTTTTTATTTGAGATATAAATTTCAAATTCATCTTTCGGAAATGTTGGCGTTTTAATTATTTCCTCAACATATTTCAAACTTTGATCAACATATTTATTCAAACTAAACAAAGCTAAAGTTGCATAATCTTGGTCAACAGAACATTCGAAAAACGAACCAAAAAAATCTATTCCATCTGATATTTGATTTGCTGTATAATGCTTTGTGCCAGTTTCAAGTAGATTATTTGCGGCAGAAGCAAGTAGTGGCTGTTTTTGAAAATACATTCCAGCTTTAAATACAAACTCAATCTTGGTCAATTCTTGCGTGCCACTATTAAGTGTATAAACCTTTATGCCATTATCTAATACATTTAATTTAGCTTTCGTGATATCAATCTTATCAATTGTTTTAAAAGCAGGAATTTTTTTACGGTCCAAAATCATAGTGGTTAAAATTACTCAGAATATCGAGTTAATACAAAAAAGTCTTTTTATTAATCTGAAAATGATAAAACACCTAACTTGTCGAAATGATCTGCGTTAGAAAGCACTAAAGCGAATTTTTTAAATTAATCAATTCGTTCTTAATCTGCTTTAATTTTGAAATTACTTCGGAATTGGTTTTATTGAGCTGTTTTGAGCCCCCCTTAAGCTCATCTTTGGCACCCTGCAATGTATAACCTTTTTCTTTAACAAGATGAAAAATCAATTTAAAATTCTCAATGTCTTTTTTAGTAAAAAGTCGATTGCCTTTTTTGTTTTTTGAAGGCGCAATAATATCAAACTCTTTTTCCCAAAAACGAATTAATGATGTTTTTACGTCAAACATGTCGGCTACTTCGCCAATAGGATAAAATAATTTTTCTGTTTCTTTTTCAAGCAATGGCATCAACTAAATGTAATTAAGAAAATGAATACGTTGATTTTTATTTTTCAACAAATGAAGCGTGCAATTAACATTTAAGGTTGGGGTTATAAAAAAATGTTTGCCTTTGTGTCTAAAAAATGATTTTAGTTCAACAATAAATAAAATTATCCTTCGTTTCTATAATTGTAAAACCACTAAAAATAATCTATGCAAAAAACATCTACCCTTGTTTCTACAAACTTAAAATTTTCTAAAAACAAGCAACAAAAAGATACTGTTGTCGACATCAATTACGCACCAGATTTTTTAATTCAAAACATTCTGAATTATTCAAAATCGCTCACCATTCATAAATCAAATTCTGTTGGATTTATTGAATTTGTGTCAAGTTAATTTTTTCTTGTCTTAAATTGAAGCATGATGGCATGCTTTTATTAAAAACAACACCATAACTAGCAATTAAATTTGTGTTGTGGCAATATTCAGTTATTTTTGCCTTTTTACATTACACTTATACAAAATGGCTCAATTTGAATTAACGATGCCCAAAATGGGCGAAAGTGTTGCAGAAGCAACCATTATAAAATGGACAAAAAACGAAGGAGATTCAGTTAAAATTGATGAAACTATTTTAGAAATAGCAACTGACAAAGTAGATTCAGAGATTCCATCTCCTTTTGAAGGAACCCTCATTAAAAAATTATTTAATGAAAATGACGTGGTTCAGGTTGGTAGCACCATCGCCATTATATCTTCTGATGCTTCCGTCTCTGTGGCACAAAGCAATAAAGTAGTTGAAACAATAAAAAATGAAGCTACATCAGTAGCTCCAACTATTTCAAAGGAACTAGTTTCTTCTCATAAGATAGATTTTTCTTCTTCTGAAAAGTTTTATTCTCCTTTGGTAAAAAGCATTGCAAAGGAAGAAGGCATTGCATTGACTGAACTCGATGGCATAAAAGGAACAGGTCAGGATGGTAGAGTTACTAAATCAGACATCTTAACTTATTTATCAAATCGTAAAATATCTTCTGTAACGACTTCAGATTCGAAAAATGTTGCCTCTGCGCCAAAATCTCTAGTAGGCATTCCTGATCATACGATTTTGGTTCAAAGACCTGCTGTTTCTGTTTCACACGGTGATGAGATCATAGAAATGGACCGCATGAGAAAAATTATTGCCGATAATATGGTGATTAGTAAGCATGTGTCGCCACACGTAACGTCTTACGTAGAAGCTGATGTAACTGGGATGGTTCAATGGCGAGAACGCATTAAAAAAGATTTTGAAAAAAGAGAAGGTGAAAAATTAACTTTTACACCTTTGTTTATCGAATGTGTAACCAAAGCCATAAAAGATTTTCCACTGATAAACGTTTCTGTCGATCAAAGCGGAACGAAAATTATTAAGCGAAAAAATATTAATATTGGTATGGCGGCGGCTTTACCAACTGGTAATTTAATTGTGCCCGTTATTAAAAATGCAGATCAAAAAAACTTAATTGGAATTACTAAAGATGTAAACGATTTAGCAACACGTGCGAGAGCAAATAAGTTAAATCCTGATGAAATTCAAGGCGGGACTTTTACATTAACCAACGTTGGCAGTTTTGGTAATTTGATGGGAACTCCAATTATTTTGCAGCCTCAAGTAGCAATATTAGCTGTAGGAACAATCAAAAAGAAACCAGCAGTTGTAGAAACGCCACAGGGAGATGTTATCGCTATCAGGCATTTTATGTTTTTGTCGTTATCATATGATCACAGAGTAGTTGATGGATCTTTAGGCGGAACTTTTCTCCGAAAAATTGCAGATTATATGGAACAGTGGGACATCAATAGAGTTCAATAAGATTTAAATAGAATGTTTAATCTTAATATAAAGTTTGTTTATATCCAATTAACAAAAGTTTTGGAAATTGAGGACTGTATTTAAAAAATAAAATTTAAAGTAAAATAAATTGGAGTTATCAATCGGAGTTCAAATCTCTTCTTATTACATCAAACAAAAAGCCCTTGCATTACAAGGGCTTTTTGTTTCTATTTTAATTCAACTTGTTTGTTAAAATCATCTTACCTCCCAATCACAAATTTCTTAAGCGCTCGCTCGTTGCTATTAAATATTTTGATGAAATAAACAGCTTCGGCCAGGTTACTCACATCAATTTTGAAGGCTTCGCCATTCTTTAAGTTCACGTTGTTAAGGGTAATTAAGGTTTGGCCTAAAACCGTATACACGCCAATGGTAACATTGTTAAGGTTTTTGTTGCTGATTATGGTTAAAACATCTCCTGAC
>JBKDJY010000134.1:0-15986 GCA_046345275.1 Bacteroidota bacterium | reverse complement strand
ATTTTGAAATTTTTCAGCGATAGCTGTCATTTAAGCGAAGGGTAGGCATGAGCAGGAGGGCTTAAATTATCAGCGGTTTCGTTAAGGAAGGCAAAAGCGATGCAACGAAAATCGCCTTAAAATTTTAAAAGGGTTTTGCCTACTTTTGCCCTCAAAAGTTGGGAAAAAGAAATTCTGAGTTTTTGAGCAAGCTCTACTTAAGAAACGATATAATGTTTTAAATATTTTGTGAATGTAAAAAAAATCATTAAGTTTGCAATCCAAAATTGAAAACTATCAAAATGGTCTGGTAGTTCAGCTGGTTAGAATGCCGCCCTGTCACGGCGGAGGTCGCGGGTTCGAGTCCCGTCCAGACCGCTTAAAGGGACTTAGATTCGGAAAGAGAATTAAGTCCCTTTTTTATTACGGCCAAATCTCCCTTTGTTCGTGCGATTTGTGCAATTATAAAGTTGATTTCAGAGGTTTGAAATGCCCCATTTTTCTTGTCATATACCAAACCGTTAGGAAAGAGTAAATTTTACAATCCTTTTTTCATTGCAATGCCACCATCTTGCCAAAGTTAGCAAAGGTTTCGGTAAAGAATTACCGCTTCATTTATCAGAGTTCATTAAGGGGAGTTTAGATAAAACAATTAATCAATAATTTTTACGTATATCATAAAATATATAAATAAAAATATATAACTTAGTTATTATATTTTTATGTAAACATTAATGTTATTAAGTAAACAAAGTGAACAGACTGATGTGGAGGCTTTTAACTTAAATTGTAAAAAAGCACGATTTTAATCATACGCTCTACTAATTAGAATCATTATTTCATCAGTAACATTAGTAGATCTTTATTAATAACTTAAAAATATGTGCCATGCAGCAATCAAAAAACATTACAAATTCTGAGTTGAATTACAAACAATTCTACAAAGAATTAGGGCATCTTTTGTATGCCGTTGCTTATTCTGACGGAAAAGTTCGCAAGAAGGAAGTAGATGCATTACGCGAATTTGTATTAAAAGAACTTGCACCTTTTGAGCCGAGTACAGATTCTTCAGGTATGAATCAAGCATTTTATACCCAGTTTGAGTTTGAGGATATTGCAAATAAAAATGAAGAGGCAACTATAGTATTTTCATCTTTTAAGGACTATCTCCAAAAAAATGCATCAAACATAAACGAACAGCTCAAAAGTTCAATGATACAAGCGGTTGAAAAAGTTGCCCAAGCATATAAAAAAACTAATAAACTAGAGCAGGTGATGATTAATAAACTTAAAGAAGAAATTGCATCACTATAAAGCTAAAAACTAAAATATGAACTTCATTGTCCCAACTGATTTTTCTATTAATGCTAAAATTGCGGCTAAATACGCAATGCTATTGGCTCAAGCAACAAATGCAGATATTCGGTTGTTGCATATTATTGAGCCGCCATTAATAGGAACTGATAAACGAGAAGCAAGATATAAGGAAAAAGTATCTCTTGCTAAAGAAGGGGTAGTGATTAAATTAGAAAAACTATGCGAAGAATTAAATGAAGAATCCATTAATGTAAAGTGTGATTATGTTATGAGGGTTGCTGAAAGTTCTAGTGAAATTATTGTTTCTGCCGCATTGAATAATAAAGCCGATTTTATTGTTATGGGAACACGCGGTGCCGGGGCAATAAAAAAAATAATTTTAGGAAGTAATACCGCTAGTGTGATTGAAGATTCGCCAATACCTGTGATCGTAATTCCTGAAAAAGTTTCTCTAAAATCACTGAAAAAAATTGTTTTTGCATCTGAATTTAGAGATAGCGATCTAAATGCGGTAAAACAGTTATCTATGATCGCTGCAAGTTTTGATGCTGAGATTATTATTTTACATATCGTTGAAAATATGAATGAAGAGAAAGCTGAGTTTCCAATAATTAACTTTTTTTCGGCACAGGTACAAAAGGTAACTACTTACCCAAAAATATCATACCGTATTTTTAAAAGCGAAAGTATTGAAAAAGGGATTGAATTGTTTATTAATTCAGTGGAGGCAGACATGATTGCTTTGTCTGCAAGGGATAGAAACCCAATTGAAAAACTATTTAGCAAGAGTCTTACAAAGGAATTGTCTTTTCACAGCAAGATTCCACTATTGGCATTTCATGTTAAAAAAAATGAGGCAGAGTATGATTTATAAAATGGAAATACATATTAATAAAACCAAAACAATAAATTCAATACAAGAGGAGTTTCACAAACACTTCCCCTATTTAAAAATTGAATTTTATACCCATGCCCATTCTCAAGGAGAAGGTTCTCTAAAGAAAAACACTTTAAATAGTAACTTAACAATTGAGGCAGTTCAAAAACATGAATTATCAGAAATAATTAAAATAGATGAGTTAATGAAAGTTGCAGAGTTAGAAGGCGTTTTCGCTAAAAACTTCGGGCTATCGGTTCAAGTTTTCCGTAAATCTGGTAACCTTTGGTTGCAGACCACTACTACTGATAATTGGACATTAGCTGAACAAAACCAAATAGCAGCTGAGCAGTATGAGACAAATGAAGAGGCTATGCCGGATCCAATGGATCGGCAGGAATTAGAATAGCGCTGATTTTACCAGTCAACTCAAACATTTTACCTAATTGATTTAAAAAATAAAAACTAAACATCATGAAAACAATACTCGTACCAACAGATTTCTCAAACAATGCAAATAATGCCTTAAAATATGCTAACGATTTTGCTAAGGCCATAAATAATAAAATAGTATTGCTGCATAGCTATCTTCCTTTAGTTGGTAAGTACAACATGATATCCGGGATTGTTGCCGAGGATATTGCTATTCAAAAAAAGAGCAGTGAAAAGAAACTTGAAAAAGTAAGCAGCAAATATGTAAAAGTACCAAGTAGTCATTTAGTTAAAATTGGCGACACTATTGATGAAATTATAGACGCTGCTCAAAAAAGTAAATCCCAATTAATTATTATGGGAACCCACGGCGCAAGTGGTTTAAAGCGAATTTTATTTGGTAGTAACACATCCGATGTTATTTCAAAATCAAACATTCCTGTTCTTGCCATCCCACAAAGGTATCGTTTCAAAAAAATAAACACCATTGTGTACGCAACTGACTTAAATAATACTATTAATGAACTGAAACATATCATTCCAATTGCAAAACAATTAAACGCCACAATTGAAGTGTTGAATTTAAACTATATCTATAATAAAAATGAAGATAAGAAGCTGCTCCTTGAAAAGAAAATCAAAACTCTTAGTTATAAAAAAATCAAATTGATTGAACAAAAAGCTACAATTGAACAAACCATGATTGAGCAGATAAAAAAATATTTAGTAAAACGTAAACCGGAATTATTAGTTATGTTCCCCGAAGACAAAGCTTGGTTCGATAAACTTTTTATTAGCAGTAAAACAGAAGAATTGGCAAATCAAATAAAATTGCCTTTGCTGTCGATTCGAAAAAAATCAGTAAAATCTAAATAATACGCCAATTATGAAGATATTAATCCCAACTGATTTCTCCAAACTATCTAAAGTAGCTGTAAATTATGCTGCTAAAATGGCAATGGAGTTTGATGCAGAACTTGTTTTGTTGAATGTGGTGTTTTTAGATGCGCCTCCTCGTGCTTCAATGAGTTTAAAAAGCGTAGAGGAAGTAATGAGAAATAATGCAGAGATAGATAGTGTTCAACTGATTAGTGAATTGAAAGTACAGTACAAAGGTAGATTGAATATCACACACAAAATCATAATGGGTAATCTCGTTGAAGATATAGTTGAGAATTATGCCGTTCATAATAGCATTGATTTAATTATAATGGGAACAAAAGGGGCAACAGGATTGGAAAAGTATATAATAGGAAGTAATGCCGCAGGAGTTGTCAGTAATTCAAGTATTCCTGTTATTACGGTTCCGGAACACGCACGTTTTAATGGCTTAAAGCATATTGTTTATGCTACAGATATGTGGGATTTAAACATAGAGGCAAAGGCACTCGTGCCATTGGCTCAATTATTTAATTCTACTATTCATATAGTTCATATTATTGAGCCGAACTCAAAGAAGAATATAGAAATTAAAACAATTACTACTGATTTGATTTCCGAATTAAATTACACTAAGATTAAATTTAAGGTTGTAATAAATGATGATATTATAAATGGCATTGATGAGTATATCGCAGATATTAAAGCAGATATGCTAGCCATGTTTACTCGCGAGCTTACTTTTTTTGAAAAACTATTTGGAAAAAGTGTAACCCGACAGATGGCTTTTCATTCATGGATTCCAATGATTAGTTTTAAAAAGACATGGGCATAATTATAAATAAAACATTTTTTTTTAAATAACTTTTTGGTATCATTAATTGATAAAAGGGATTGAAAATATTGGAGCAGCAGAGAAAACAAATCATACAATAAACATATAAATAAAAAAAACATGAAAAATCATTTATTTAAATTAACCTTAATGTTACTTAGTTTTACCTTTTTTGGCTTTTACTCCAAAGCCCCAAAAATTGTCTATAATTACGAAAGTACTGTTGTTTTAAATATTAAAAAGCATAGCTCCGAAGACATACAGGTTGCGCAAAGCTTACTTTTAAAAAATACCAGTATAAGTGTAGATTACCAATGCCTTGCTTCGGGCGTAATAGTTTGTAAAATAGGTCACAATTTTACACAAGTTGCAGATGTAAAACATTTTGTTTATAAGGCTTTAAGTAGTAAGATAGCTGTAAGTAGAATCAATATTTTATTCGTAGATATACACTCAAAAACTAATCAGTGCTAAATAAAGTAGGAAACGAAAATATTTGTGTATTGCAGGAACGGTTATGGTAAGTCCTTTTTAGAAAATATAGCTCAAGATAATCAGGAAACCTTGATAAGAAGAATTAATAACAAAGAGATAGCATATTTATTTTCTCATAGATGTGCGTAACCGAGATTCTTAAAACTGAAATACTTTTAAAATTATCATATAAACAAGATAAAACTATAATCATCCAAATTTTAATTAAAAACAAAACAACATGAAAACAATACAACAATTATACGACCTTACAGGTAAAACAGCTATTGTTACAGGAGGTGCAATGGGTATAGGAAAAGGAATTGCATTGCGATTAGCTGAAGCTGGTGCTAATGTGATGATTGTAGATATAGCTACATCACAAGAAGCGGAATCTACTCTAAATGAAATAAAAACAAAGGGTGGCAAAGTAGCGTATTTGCAAACAGATTTAAGTGACATTAAAAATTTAGATACCGCTGTAACTACTACCCTTCAATATTTTGGGGATATTGATATTTTAGTAAATAATGCTGGAATATTTAACTACATGCCGATAACGCATCTTACCGAAGAGCTGTGGGATAAAACAATAAACTTAAATCTTAAGTCCGTTGCTTTTTTATCGAAGTTAGTTGTAAATATAATGATTGAAAAGAAACATGGTGGAAAGATAATTAATATTTCCTCTATTGATAGCTTAAAGCCTACGGGTAATTTATCTCATTACGATTCTTCAAAAGGCGGTTTACGTATGCTTACTAGAGCCTTTGCAAAAGAGGTTGGTAAGCACGGTATATTGGTAAATGATATTGCCCCTGGTGGAGTTGACACACTAGGCGTTCAAAAAATGTCGGGAGAAAATATTCCTAAAGAACAACAAATGGCGGTGAAAGCACAAATTGAACAATTCGTTAAAATGCTTCCCTTACAACGTATGGGCGAACCAGAAGACATTGGAAATACTGCTCTCTTTTTAGCTAGCGACGCGTCCAATTATATGACCGGAAGTACTATTGTGGTGGATGGTGGATTACTGATAATGTAGTTGATAAAAGATGGATTAATTAGATTTTAAGTCATATTTAATTCCACAACTAAAATCTAGAATTTCAAAAATTGTGCTCCTACCCTAACGTATTGCTTACCTGGCCATCGGGCATTTTTAACGGATGAAGCATTGCAAGGTATTTCAGATACGACTATTGCTAATTTAGATGCTTGGACAAATAATGAAATTTCTAATTATGAACTGAATAAATAAAATGAACACCATACCCGAAACACAAAATCTGTTTTATCAAAATCTTGGTAAATTATTTTATGCCATTGCTGCTGCGGATAAAGTAATACGTGAAGAAGAAGTAAAAAAATTAAAACAACTAGTTAATACGGAATGGCTTAATTTAGGCGGCGTTAAAGATAAATCAGAGATCGATGCTATGCGTCAAATAAAAATCATTTTTAATCAACTTAGAGCCCAATCACAAAATACAAATGATAGCATAGCAGAATTTAAATTATTTAAAAAAGCAAACGAAAATTTATTTACAAATGATGTGAAACAATTAATTTGGAAAACAGCAAGTGCAATTACTACCTCATTTTCAGAAAGAAATAAGTCTGAATTAATACTACTTGCCGAGTTGGGAATTATATTAAAATCATAAAACAGAATAGATTTAAAAGTTAGAAACAGAAACAATAAAAATATGAAAGGATCATTTAAACTTGGCAGCATTGCAGGCATCGGTATTTTTATTCACTGGTCATTTTCCCTGATTATTGCTTATATCATTTATAGCAATTATCGTGTGGGGCATAATGCCGAACAAATAATGTGGTCAGTAATTTTTATACTTAGTATTTTTATGACTGTCTTTTTGCACGAACTCGGCCATGCATTAGCAGCAAAAAAATATAATATAAAAACCAAAGACATTACTATATTACCTATTGGTGGGCTGGCACGACTAGAAAGAATTCCCGAAAAACCCTCTGAAGAACTAGTAGTTGCCATTGCAGGTCCACTTGTAAATATTGCTTTAGCTATAATTACAGGACTATTTATTACCATTCCTGATTTAAAAGAGTTAACGGTTCAATTAACTGGTGGTTTAAACCCAAGCAATTTCTTCTTAAACTTTTTTATTGTCAATATTTGGCTTGCTATTTTTAATTTAATTCCTGCATTCCCTATGGATGGCGGACGAGTATTAAGAGCAATACTGTCTATGAAATTTGAAAGGCATATAGCAACAAAAATAGCAGCACGTATTGGCCAATTACTCGCTATTGCTTTTATTTTTATTGGCTTTAATAGCAATCCTTTTTTAATTTTTATCGGCCTCTTTATTATACTTGGCGCTCAAGCTGAAGTTGAAATGACTAAAACAGGATTTATGCTAAAAGGAATGCTTGTGAAGGATGTTGTGATGAAGCGTTTTGAAACAATAAATGCAACTGACCTAGTTGAAACTGCAGTAAAAAAGCTGTTAAACGGTCAATGCAAAAATTTCCTGGTAATTTCGAATGGCCATCCAATTGGATCGCTTAGCCGTGATGAAATCATTGAAGCACTTTCAAATAATGGAAACAAAGCTGCTATTGATACCGTGATGAATAGAAATACACTGCAATTAAATATTAAAGAACCTATTGAAGTAGCCTATCAAAAAATGTTAGCCAATAAAAACGGAATAGCTGTCGTATACGATAATGAGCAATTCGTTGGCGTGTTAGATGTAGAAAATATTTTAGAGTTTGTTATGGTTAAAAATGCAATCGGAGCCAATAAATAATATAAATCAAATTACTACTGGTAATTTTATCGGCAATTTAGAACTTGTTCATAGCGGGGAGGACTATTTTTTGCGTTTACGAAATATTATTTCAAAAGCGCAAAATGAAATCCATCTTCAATCCTATATTTTTGAAAACGACACAACGGGGGCAGAAATTTCTCAGGCATTGAAAGAGGCAGCTAATCGTAAAGTAAAAGTGTATGTTTTACTTGATGGATATGGCTCTTCAAAATTACCAAATAGTTTTTTAGAAAATTTAAAGCAAAATGGGATTAATATTCGTTTTTTCTCGCCTTTGTTTTCGAAGAATAATTTTTACTTAGGCAGGCGATTACATCACAAAGTAGTTGTTGTAGATGGAAAAATTGTCCTTATTGGCGGTATTAATATTGCAAATAAATATCGTGATTCAAATACAGAACACCCTTGGCTTGATTATGCTGTGCAAATTGAAGGAGCGTCTATTGGCGAGCCGCTTCAACAACTATGTAAAGATATTTATCTTAAGAAAACTAGAACTAATAAAGAACTAATACAATGTAATTTTTATAATACGAATGAAATATCCGTTAAAATACTTCGCAACGACTGGCTTAAGCAAAAAAACGAAATTTGTAACGCCTATATAAATGCTTTACAAAAAGCGGATAAAGAAGTAATTATTGTGGGGAGTTATTTTTTACCCGGTAGAAGGCTCTCAAACGCATTAAAAAGTGCAGCAAAAAGAGGGATAAAAATTAAAATAATTTTGTCAGGAGTTTCTGACTTACCTATTGTAATGAGAGCAACTCATTATCTTTATTCATCGCTTCTTAAACAAAACATTGAATTGTTTGAGTGGAAAAAATCTGTTTTACATGGTAAGTTGGCAACTATTGACAAGGGATGGGCAACCATTGGCTCATTTAATTTGAACCATTTGAGTTCTTATGGTAGTATTGAAATGAATGTGGAAATAAGCTCAGCGGAATTTTCAAAAAATCTTTCTGTTCATTTAATCAATGTATTACAGCAATGTGACAACATCACACTTGAAACACTTAGAACAAGGAATGGAGTATTCACTAAGTTAATAAATTGGTTGGCGTATCGATTAATTCGTATTGCATTAATAATTGTTACTTACATTCCACGCAAACGCTTATTAAAACTATACTAAGATGGAGAAAATAAGCATCGGCAGAAAATTGAAACTTTTCTTTATAAGACTTTCAAGGGCAAGAGCTAGTACCGAAGAAATTTCGTGGGGAGCCGCTATTGGCACATTTATTAGCGTTTTTCCTACGTTTGGTTTTGGAATGCCTTTTGTTATTTTACTAAGCAAATTTTTTAAATTTAATTTAATTGCTGCCCTAGCTTTAAGTATAGTTTCAAATCCTTTTACAAGTCCGTTTTTTATGGTATTAAGTTATAAAGTAGGCTCAATTGTATTGGGGAGAAAATTTGAATATAACATCGAAAATTGGAAAGAAAATTTAGGTGATACTGGAATAGTGCTTTTAATAGGCTCACTTATAGTAAGCGGATTACTGAGTGTTTTAGCTTATTTTTTGATTAGATTTATAGTGAAAAGATATAGGGAGAAAAAAATCATAGGTTAAATTTCCATACGGATAATAGTTTAAAATAAAATTCAAATCTACAATGGTAAAAATTGAAAAAATAACACAACCACTGTTTCTAATTGTATTAATAATTGGCTTATTAATGATACTCAAAGGGTTTCTAATACCACTCTCTTTTGGATTATTGATAGCATTAATTGTTTATCCTATATGTAAAAAGCTAGAAAATAAAAAAATCCCTAAACCTATTGCGATTTTTATTTCAATCCTTTTTGTAGCGTTAATTTTCTTTACCATAGTTTTAATATTTGTATGGCAACTCAATGCTATTAATAAGGAGGTTCCTGAATTAACGATTAAGTTGAACCAACTTCTAATAGATGCCCAAAAATGGGTTGATACCACTTTAGGCTTATCAGTGGCTGAACAGAATAGTTTAATTACAAGCACAGGCAAAAATTTAGTTTCCAACTTTGGGAGAGTTGTTTCAGGATCATTTTCTATTGCTTCAGAAACACTTTTTAATCTTATTATTATTCCTATATATACAATGCTAATTCTTTATTATAGAGGAACGTTGGTACAATTTATTGGCTCCTTTTTGAGCGAAAAAAATAAGGAAAACTTACCTAAAATATTGTCTGAAACCATTGAAGTGTATTTTAATTATATAAAGGGTATGGTGTTGGTTTATTTTATAGTTGGAGTTTTAAATAGCATTGGCCTCTTAATTTTAGGCGTAGAACATGCCATTCTATTTGGGATGACATCAGCCTTAATGACTATTATTCCGTATATTGGCATTTTAATAGGTTCAATTTTACCAATATCAATGGTTTGGATTGAAAAAGGGAATGTCTTATATCCCTTAGGTGTAATGGGTGTGTTTTCAATTGTTCAGTTTCTTGAAGGAAATATGATTACACCATATATAGTTGGCAAACAATTAGGAATTAATGCGTTTGCTTCCATTACAGCGATATTCCTAGGCGGATTACTATGGGGTTTTTCTGGAATGATTTTATTTCTCCCATTTGCAGCTATTTTAAAAATTATTTCCGGGCACATTGACGCTTTAAAACCAATTCATTTATTACTTAAGACACCTTTATAAAGGAACCAACATGAATAGTTTATATATAAATATTATAGGTTTTGCTGTTTGCGCTGCTGTAATTATTTATAGTGGAACCAAACTTTCCTATTACGGAGATCAGATTGCTGAGCTAACAGGAATGGGAAAGGCATGGGTGGGTCTTATACTAATGGCGTCTGTTACCTCTTTGCCTGAGTTAATTACAGGTATTAGTTCTGTGGCAATTGTTAAGACACCCGACCTTGCAGCCGGAGATATTTTTGGCAGTTGCATTTTTAATCTACTCATTCTTTCACTATTAGATGCACGACTAAAGCAACCGCTTTTTTCAATGGTAAAATCTAGTCATATTGTTGCAGCCATTTGCGGAATTATTTTATTAACTGTGGCGGGTTTATCAATTTATCTTGCTAATGAAATACCCAGCATACTTTGGATAAGCAGTTTTACCTTTATCATTTTTGGAGTTTATTTCATAACCGTATGGCTTATATTTAAATATGAGCATGCTGATTTGATTGAATCTCCTCCTGTAATCATCCCTAAATCTAATACTCATGCAGCCGACCTTAAAAAAGTTATTGCTGGTTATTCTCTTCATGCCTTAATAGTAATTGGGGCTGCCATATTTCTTCCTTATTTTGGTGAACATATTGCCAAATATTCTGGTTTAGGTAATTTATTTTTTGGAACTTTATTTTTGGCAGCAGCCACCTCCTTACCAGAGTTGGTAGTTTCGTTAGCAGCATTAAGAATGGGAGCATTAGATATGGCAGTAGGAAATTTGTTAGGGAGCAATGTGTTCAATATTTTTATTTTAGGTATCGATGATGTTTTTTACCGAGAAGGATCTTTGTACAGAAACATTTCTCCCACTCATTTATTATCAGTTTTTATTATTATTATAATGACAGCGGTAGTTTGTTTAGGGCTGCTTTTCAAGCCAAAAAAGAAACAAATATGGCTTTTAAGCCTTGATACTTTTGTAATTGCTTTTCTATACATCGCCCTTATGACCTACTTATTTATTAAAAGATAAAAATATGAACTGGCATTTTACCCGTACAGCAACCCTAACAATCCAACTATGAGAATGAAAATTAAGTATCCATTGGTCGAAGCTTATACCTTTTCAGTAGAAGAAATTTTACTTAAATTTCAAACAGACCCGATAACCGGAATAACTCAATCCGAGGCAGAAAATCGGACAAAAGAGTTTGGACTAAATGTTTATGAAGCTAAAAAGCAGAAGAGTGTTTTACTGATGTTCTTTTTGCAATTCAAAAGCCCAATCGTCTATCTATTGCTTTTTGCAGCAGCTGTTACATTATACTTTCAACATCTTATTGAAGCGGTCGCGATTTTGGTGGTGATTTTCATAAATGCGCTTATTGGATTTTTTATGGAGTTACAGGCTCGCAATTCAATGAAAGCATTAAAGGAAATGGATGTGATTCTTTCAAAAGTCATTCGCGATAAAAAAATTCAGGAGATTCCTTCTGAAAAAATAGTTCCAGGAGATATCATACTATTAGAGGCTGGCGATATAATTCCCGGAGATGCAAGACTAATAGAATCGAACGAATTGCAATGTGATGAGTCTTCCCTAACAGGAGAGTCGCTTCCTACTGAAAAGAATACTGAAAAACTTTCTATGGAAACTGTCATCGGTGATAGGCTTAACATGGTTTTTAAAGGTGCTTCCGTAACAAATGGAAATGGAAAAGCGGTTGTTACAGGAACTGGCAAGCACACTCAGTTAGGCATCATTACCACATTAGTAGAAAACTCAGAAGAACAAGAAACACCTCTTGATATTCAGATACAAATTCTTAGTAAAAAGCTAATATGGATAACATTGGCCTTAACATCCGTTTTTGCCATTACCGGATTTATACAAGGCAAAAGCTGGCTGTTAATTTTAGAAACTTCTATTGCTTTAGCCGTAGCTGCTTTTCCAGAAGGACTTCCAATTGTAGCTACAGTTGCATTATCTTATGGTATGCTACTGATGGCCAAACGAAATGCCATTGTTAAAAAATTATCAGCTGTAGAAACTTTAGGAAGTACAAATGTGATATTGACAGATAAAACAGGTACGCTTACAGAAAATAAAATATATGTTGATACCATTTCTTTTCAAGAAGAAACAGTTAAGGTTTCTATTAAAGATAATATCTTGATTTTTGAAAATGGGGATATCTATAAAAGCAAAGAGGCATTTGATAAATTAAGATTAGTGGGTGTGTTATGCAATAATGCTTACACGAAAGATAAAAATGGCGAAACAGAATTAATGGGCGACCCAATAGAAATTGCTCTTCTTCAACTTGCAAATTCATCGGGCGCTTCTTCTGATGAATTAAAAATGCAATTCGAAAGAATTGACGAGACTCCCTTTAGTTCTGAAACCAAGATGATGGGAACCTTACATAAAAACAAGGAGGGTTATTTTGTTGCAGCAAAAGGTTCAGGTGAGCATCTGTTAAAAAAATGCAGTAAAGTGTTAGCCAATTCAGCCATAACCGAACTTAGTATTGAAGAACGAAAAAAAATTCTGACAGAAGCTGAAAAAATGGCGGCAGATGGGCTTCGTGTTTTGGGCTTTGCATTTAGAGAGGGAAATGAAATTAACCGTGAGGATTATTTAAACTCACTTGTATTTATTGGCATGATCGGATTTTTGGATCCTCCACGAGTGGATATTAAAGATGCCATGCTTTTGTGCAGAAAGGCAGGAATAAAAATTGTAATGATTACGGGCGACCATCCTTTAACTGCACTTAATATTGCTAAAAAAGTGGGATTGGTAGATGAAAGCGAACAACGTGTAATTACAGGTGCCGATATTCCGCCAATGGAATCACTTTCAGATGAATGGAATAAAAAAATACTTTCAACAGCAGTATTTGCCCGCACTACACCTAAGCAAAAGTTAGAAATTGTATCAGTTTATCAGCAGGCAGGTAATATTGTTGCCATGACAGGTGATGGCATAAATGATGCACCGGCTCTAAAAAAAGCAGATATAGGTATTGCAATGGGAATAAGAGGTACTCAGGTGGCGAAGGAAACTGCGAGTATTGTATTAAAGGATGATTCTTTTATATCCATTGAAAGAGCGGTGGCACATGGAAGAGCCATATTTGATAACATCCGAAAATTCGTTGTTTATCTCGTATCTTGTAATTTAAGTGAAATACTTATTGTTACTGCCTTGGGTTTTATTGCTCCTGCTTCCACTTTGCTTCCATTACAAATTTTATTCCTTAACATGGTTACAGATGTATTTCCGGCACTAGCACTTGGTTTGAGTAAGGGAGATAAAGGTGTTATGGAAAGGCCACCCAGAGACCCCGCGAGTTTTATTGTATCGAAAAAAGACTGGATTGCCGTATACGCGTATTCCATTATTATTACTTTAGCTGTAATTGCTTCCATTATCTATTGTAAACAAACCTTTTCGGCTGATCACAACATCGCAAATAATGTTGCCTTTCTTACTTTAGCATTCGCTCAGATTTTCCATGTATTTAATATGTCATCAAAAAGTTCTCACTTGCTGATAAATGAAATTACTAAAAATAAATTTGTTTGGCTAGCTGTAATAATTTGCATTTCGCTTTTGCTGTTGGTTTATGCTATACCACAAATGCGTTTGGTACTTGGCTTAGAAATACTGTCGTTAGAATTTTGGTTTGTGTCAATTTTGTTCGGATTAATCCCCTTGGTGTTAGTGCAGTTATATAAAATTATTTGGTGGGGCAAAATAAATAAAACGAAATAAAAACAACGTAAACAATTCTTAAAAAAAATGAGTTTAAAACACAAAATAGTTGTAACAAAAGCTTCGGGTTTAAAAGAACCTTTTTCTATTAAAAAATTACGTAATTCCTTAGCAGGAGCAAACGCTACATCTGTTGAAATAAATTCAATCATAGAATCTTTGTTACCAAAATTATATGAAGGTATAAGTACTAAAAAAATTTACAGCGAAGCATTCCGTTTACTTCGCAGACAATCAAAGCCTCATGCCGCACGTTATTACTTAAAAAGGGGAATTATGGAGTTAGGTCCATCGGGTTTTCCGTTTGAAAAATTTGTTGGCGAACTTTTTAAACACTTAGGTTACACTGTGCAAGTAGGTATAATAGTACAGGGTAAATGTGTAACTCACGAAATTGATGTAATAGCTGAAAAAGAAGATGAGATAATTCTTATGGAATGTAAATATCGAAATCAGCCAGGTATTAACGTAGATGTAAAAACACCACTCTACATTAATTCAAGATTTGAAGATGTTTTAGCTAACGGTTTACTTAAAAATACAGAGAATAAATTTGCCGGATGGATTACAACAAATGCCAAATTTACAACTGATGCTATAGATTATGGACGTTGTAAAGGCCTGAATATGCTTAGTTGGGATTACCCGCATAATAAAGCACTAAAAGATTTAATAGATAACTCCGGGTTATTCCCCTTAACCTGTCTTACTACTCTTACACGGCAGGAAAAACAGTGGCTACTTGCAAAAGACTATGTGCTTGTTAGCGATATTTTCGATAATAAAAATCTGCTACTTAAAGCTGGCGTTAAAGAAACAAGATTAAAATACGTTTATGAAGAAGGTTTAAAATTATGCGGTAATAATAATGAGAGCTAACGCTTACAAAAACAATAAAAACTAAACACATGACAAGAATATCATTTGCCATAATATCCATTTTATTTTTAACTCAATTTATTTCAATGGCTCAAAATAGCCATTCAAAAATAAAACAAGATAACGGAGGCTTGACCGTTGATGCCTTTTATAAGAAAGTTAATAATAAAGAAAGGATTGTGCTTGTTTATTTTAGTGCAGACTGGTGCGTACCATGCATTAAACTTAAACCAACTATTAAACAAATTGAAGAGGAAGAAAAAGAAAGAGTTGAAGTGCTTAATTTAGATGTTGATGAAAACCCAAAAATAGCAACCTATTTTGAGATAAACACTTTGCCACTTTTTATTCTATACAAAAACGGAAAAAAAGTATGGGAAAGAAATATGTATACATCAAAAGCAGATTTACTTAAAGCAATAAATCTTTATGCGATAAAAACTAATGTTAAATAAGTAGAAGTTAGCTTAAAGAAAAACTACACATCAATTTTTAATGCAACGCACAGAAAATCCATTTCCCTTTTTGACTAAAGAATGTTTTGGCAATAGAATTTTTATTACCTTTTCACTTCTCGACTCCGCTCGAAGTGACAATTATTAGTAAAGTTTAAAGGATACTTTTTTGTTTTCTACAATATCTTTTATTTGTTTTTGCGTTTTATTCAAACGTGCTTCTCCCGATTTGATATCTACAAAAAACAGTTTATAATCCTTTTTTAATACGTCTTTTGCCAATGTTAGTTTTAGGTTTTTCATAATAATTATTTTAAATTTATTAATAGCCAATGGGGGAGGAAGCTTCAAGTGATACTCCTGTTTCTCCCACATTAAATATTTCTGCTAAGGTTGTATCTGTTTTTATTGACAGCTCCTTACCTAGTTTCAGCAAGAAAACTCAAAAACATCAATAGAATCAATGCTTTTGAACACTTTATTAAGTTGGATGTGTTAGTAAAAATATTGATTTCATTGACGAATGTTGATTTATATGACATACATTCGTAAAAACATATGATTATGCGCAAACGATTTGAAGAGCAATTAAGCTTAGGAGTCATCC
>JBKDJY010000133.1:0-18208 GCA_046345275.1 Bacteroidota bacterium | reverse complement strand
ATGATAAAGGCAAAAAAACAAACGCACTCTTTTTAAACTATTTTATTGAGATTATATCATTTTATACTTGCAGATAAAATGTGAAAAATGTCTCAAAAGTGTTGATTTTACATGCATTTTTAGTTTTTGAGCAGACTCTATATATATTAGGCGTAATGGACAAAAAGTAGGCTGTTTATTTTTGTGTAGTTATAAACCACATTGATAATAAAATTACAACTTACGGGATTAATTTTCGATTAAAGCATCCTCTACTCTACTACAAAAAAACTTTACCAACAACTTGGTGGTTTCTTTAGCCTAATAAACCTATCACAAAATCGGGAACTAAGCCTAGCACTATTGTGAAAAGTGTTGTGAAAATAAGCAAAATAGCATGTGAAGAATCAATAACAATGTTGCCTTCTTTCTCAGGAATTTTAAAATACATGGCAATGATTACCTTGAAATAATAATAAACACCAACAGCCGATGTTAATATGGCTAAAATAATTAACCAATTAAATGATGTGCCTATTAATAATGAAAATACAAAATATTTTGCAAAAAATCCGGAAGTAATTGGTATGCCTGCTAATGAAAGCATCGAAACCGTCATGCAAAATGCCATTAACGGATGTCTTTTAGCAAGCCCATTAAATGCAGCGAAATTTGCATCATCATTCCCTTGTTTTGAAACGTTATATAATACAGTAAATGCTGTAATTGATCCTATAGAATATGCTAATGAATAATACAAAATAGCATTTACGCTTGACATTCCACCGCTATTAGAAAGAATGACCATTAGCATAAAAGCAGCATGGCTGATACTTGAATATGCCAACATTCGCTTTACACTTTGCTGGGTTGCAGCCGTAATATTTGAGATCAGGAGAGATAATGAAATAACTGCAGCTAAAATAATATTCCAAGACTCATTGACGCGATTAAACGTTATCAAAAATAAATTTATAAATGCAATAAATGCAGCTGTTTTAACTATTGTACTCATTAAAGCCGTAATAACTGTTGGTGAACCTTCATAAACATCAGGCGCCCAAAAATGAAATGGAGCAGCACTCACTTTAAATAACATCGCAACTAAAATCAATAAAACACCTGCATAAAAAAATGCTGGAAGAACCGCCACATTTTGGGAAACATAAGCCTTAATTGTCATCAAATCAAAACTACCAGTTGCTCCATAAATCAAAGCTATTCCAAACAATAAAAATCCAGAAGCAAATGAACCCAAAATTAAATATTTAAAACCTGCTTCATTGGAAGCTAAATCTCTTTTTCTACTTGCTGCTAAAACGTAAAGAGGAATTGACAATATTTCAATACCTAAAAATAAAGTTGTCAAATTTTTAAATGCGGTCAATATTAAAGCCCCTACCAAAGCAAATAAAACCAGTGCATAATGATCTGTTACATGATCCTTGTTGAAATAATCATTGGCTAATATGAACCAGAAAAAAGCGGTAGCTAAAATAACGCTACTAAAAGCTAAAGAAACATTATTAAAATGAATCATATTATCAAACAATGGGATTGATAAGTTATCGCCCCATTCCAAAAAATTTACCGCGTATGCTGTAAGTATACCGAGCAATACGACTGGGTATAATAATTTTTTGAATTTAAAAATTTCAGCCAACATAGCTAAAATTCCAAGTGCACTAATGATAAAAAGAGCTTTCATATGCTTATTTAAGATTTTTTCAATTACGACTTACGATTGAATTTTGTCAATTGTAAATCAATTAAATTGTCAAATTGATTGATTAATATAAATTAAAATTGCTTTGGTTCCTTCTTCCGCCAAATCATTCAAAGGTTTTGGATAAATACCAAAAACAATAATGGCCAAACAAATGATATACAAAACTAGTTTATCAGACTTTTCTAACGATCCAAATACAATGGCCGAATCCTTTCGTTCTCCCAACATGATTGATTGATAACTTCGTAGCATGTAGACAGCCCCTAAAATAACTGTTAGGCCAGCGAAGGCTGCTATCCATGAATTGTATTGATAAACACCATTTATTAATAAAAATTCACCTACAAAGCCATTGGTTAATGGCAATGCAACAGCGCCCAATAAGATAATTAAAAATAAAACTGAAAAATTTCCATTCATGCTCCTGATGCCGCCTAATTTATCAATCACCGTGGTTCCTGTATGACGTAATAAAATATCAGCAATTAAAAATAAACCAACAACATTAACTCCATGCGCTAACATTTGTATAAGACCACCTTGAATTCCCTGCTGATTGAGAGATAAGATACCAGCAGCTATTAAACCAACGTGAGCAATGGAAGAATAGGCAATTAATCGTTTATAATCTTTTTGAACAATGGCAATACATGAAGCGTAAATGATTCCGAATACGGATAATCCAATTGCTAAGCCGCCCCATTTTTGAAGCGCTAAAGGAGTTAATGGTAGCAACCATTTAATCAAGCCAAATGTTCCCATCTTTAACATGATTCCAGAAAGTAACATGGTGCCTTGCGATGGAGCGTTTACATAAGTGTCGGGTTGCCAAGTATGAAATGGAAAAATGGGCATCTTAATTCCGAAAGCAATAAAAATACTCCAAAACACAAATGACTGTTGACTGATCGTTAGTGATCTACCTGCTTGATACAAATCAGCAATTGCCCATGATTTAAGGCCTGTTTCGAAACCAGTATGGTTATATAAATACATTAATCCTACCAACATAAATAGTGAACCAAACAATGTATAAACAAAAAATTTAAATGTAATGCGACCACGATTTTCGCCACCCCATAATAAACAAATAAAGTAAATAGGTATTAAGGCTAATTCCCAAAACACATAAAACAAAAATCCATCATTAGCTGTAAATACACCAATTAAAGCCATTTGCATGAGCAATATTAAGCCATAAAAGGCATTGGGCTTTTCGTATGGATTATTAAAGGATGATAAAATAATGAGAGGAATTAAAAATGTTGTTAACAAAACAAGCAATAAAGATAAAGCGTCAATGCTAACAGCAAAGTGAATGCCCAAAGAATCAATCCAGTTGCAGTTTAAGATTAAATGATTACTGGTAGGGTTATGGTTAAATTGAAAAAACGCGCCCAGCGAAAATGCAAACTCAATAATTGAAAAAATTAAAGCAATATAACGACTTGATTTTCCTTTAGAGGCAAATACTAGTAAACTAGCAATAAGAGGTATAATGATGAGCAATCCAACTAACATACTTTTTACTATTTATAAAATTTAAAAAATAAAATGGTAATAATTCCAATTACCATTCCGAATATATAAAAACCAATGTGGCCTGTTTGTAATTTCCGAACAATGGAACTCACTCCTATTACTGCATTACCAATCCCATCAACAGCACCATCTATAATCTTTTTATCAAAAAATTTATAAAATAATTCAGAAATTGCATTTAATGGTTTAGTAAAAATGAAATCATACAATTCGTCAATATAGTATTTATGATAAATTACTTTTTTTAACCCTGTTAATTTTTGATCATGTATTTCTGGTAAAATTTGTTTTCGAATATAAATGATATACGCAAATACAATGGTGAGGCTCGCTGCCAAAAATGCTATAAACATTAAAATCCATTCGGTGCGATGATTTAAGACGCTTGAGCTCTTATGAAAAATAATTGGATCCAAATGATGGTTTATCCAATTTGACGTTCCCCAAAATTCAGGCAACCCCAAAACACCACCAAATACAGCCAAAATCGCTAATATAATTAAAGAAAAAGTCATGCTTTTTGGCGACTCATGCAAGTGATGCTCTTGTTCATGTGTTCCTCTAAATTGACGGTAAAATGTTAAATATAATAATCTGAACATATAAAATACGGTTAAGATGGAAGCCACTTGTCCGAAAAACCATAAGGTTGGGCTATGTTCATACGCGTGTGCTAAAATTTCGTCTTTTGAAAAGAAACCTGAAAAAGGTGGAATTCCGCTAATAGCAATGGTTCCTATCAACATCGTTGTGAAAGTAATTGGCAAGGCTTTTTTTAAATTCCCCATCTTTCTCATATCTTGTTCACCTCCCATTGCATGAATGACAGAACCCGCTCCTAAAAATAACAAAGCTTTAAAGAAAGCGTGCGTTGTGACATGAAAAACTGATGAACTATACGCTCCAACACCTAAACCTAAAAACATTAATCCTAATTGCGATACGGTAGAATACGCCAATACTTTTTTAATGTCATTTTGAAACAATCCTATTGTTGCAGCAAATAAAGCCGTTGCAACGCCAACAATGGCTACGACGTGAGATGCTTCAGTAGATATGGAATAAAATACATTTGAACGAACAATCATATAAATACCAGCCGTTACCATGGTAGCCGCATGTATCAAAGCAGAAACGGGTGTTGGGCCAGCCATTGCATCGGGCAACCAAGTGTACAAAGGTAATTGAGCAGACTTACCGATAGCGCCAATAAATAATAATAATGCAATAGCTGTAACGGTTGATTCATTTGCATTAAATACCAAAGCAAAAACTTCTCCATAAGTAATGCTACCAAAACTTACAAATATTAATATGATACCAAGTAAAAAACCTAAATCACCAATTCTGTTCATGATGAAGGCTTTTTTAGCTGCGTTATTGTAGGCCGTATTTTTATACCAAAAGCCAATTAACAAATACGAAGATAAACCTACGCCTTCCCAACCAACAAACATAATCAAGTAGTTATTACCTAATACAAGTAACAACATAAAGAAAATAAACAAATTTAAGTAGGTAAAAAATCTTGAAAACCCTTCATCATCATGCATATATCCAACTGAGTAAATGTGTATTAAAAATCCAATTCCTGTAATAATAAGCAAGAACCAAGATGATAATGGATCTACTAAAAACTCAAAAGGTATTTTTAATGTGTCTGAATTTATCCAAGAGAATAAAAACACTGTTTGTGATTTTAACTCGGAATGTTCTAATTCAATAAATATGAGAATAGAAACAACAAACGATACTAATACAGCTAAACTTGCAATAGTTCCAGACAATCCTTTGCTTAATTTTTTTCCAAAAAATCCATTTATTAAAAATCCTACTAATGGAAATAATGGGATTAATGCTACTAACTTAATCATATACTTAGTTTTTTAATCTGCTTAATAAATCAATGTCAATGCTTTTAAAATTTCGATACACCATCGACAAAATGGCTAAACCAACAGCAACCTCAGCAGCCGCAACAGCCATGATAAAGAAGACAAATACTTGTCCATTTGCATCATTGTGTAAAGTTGAAAAAGCAACCAGTAACAAATTCACTGCATTAAGCATTAACTCTATGCACATAAAAATGATGATTGCATTTCTGCGAGCCATCACACCAACTGCTCCAATAATGAAAAGTACAGCACTTAGCATGATATAAAAATTAATTGGTATACCGTTCAACATAAGCTTTACCCCCATCCCCTCTCTTTCGGAGATGGGAATGTTGGATTTATTTTAATTGTTTTTATTTATTTTAAAAATTTATTTATCATATTTAAATCTACCAAGCTTATTTAGCAACTCCTTCGGATGAGTTGGGGAGGCCTGTATCTCTTTTTCCTATCATTATTGCTCCAACAAGAGCCGCTAATAATAAGACTGAGGCAATTTCAAAAGGAAATAAAAATTCAGTAAATAAAACTATTCCCAAATTTTTAACCAATCCTATTTCAGATGATCCACCTTGAACCAAATGCAATTGCTCTGCTCCTTTAAGTGCACCGACCAACACTATTAATAGAACGCCGCCTATAACACCTGCGATCAAACGTGTAAAAACATGCTTTCTCGGTTCTGTATCCGCATTTAAATTCATTAACATGATGATAAATAAAAATAATACCATGATTGCTCCAGCATATACAACAATATGTACCACCGCTAAAAATTGAGCATTTAACAATAAATAATGTCCTGCAACACAAAAAAATGTTAACACCAAATATAAAACCGAATTAACAGGATTACGAGTAAAAACAACCATTAATGCAAACATGATTGCCATCAGAGATAATATCCCAAAAAGCCATTGTGTTATTGTGTATCCTAGCATAATTTTTATTTACAATTTTAAAATTAAGATTTAAGTTTAGAAAAAATATTAGATCTAAGCACCTTAATTATTACCTAATGTTCTCCTTTATTTATTTTATTTCCGT
Source organism: Bacteroidota bacterium (assembly GCA_046345275.1). Taxonomy (GTDB): domain Bacteria; phylum Bacteroidota; class Bacteroidia; order B-17B0; family Aurantibacillaceae; genus UBA4416. Next base: position 12,013 of record JBKDJY010000133.1, on the reverse strand, counting down.
CAAATAATTCATTGTGTTTTAACCCCAGTGTTTTTTTAAATTCTAAAACTGCTGTTGTTTGACGTTTTGTAACGTCAATGCGTTCATTCATTTTTTCAACCAACTTATCTTTTCCATATATAAAATCTTTTCGTTCAAATTGTACATCAACAATTCGATCAGTTAAAAATATAGCTTCTTTTGGACATGCCTCTTCGCATAAACCACAAAAAATACAACGCAACATATCAATTTCGTAAGTGGCTGCATATTTTTCTTCACGATATAATTTTTCTTCTCCTTTTTTACGTTCGCCACTTGTCATTGTTATAGCTTCTGCAGGACAAGCAACTGCACACATGCCACAAGAAGTACAACGCTCCGCGCCATTATCATCACGCTTTAAAACATGCTGACCTCTATAAACAGAAGCTATTGGTCGCTTTTGTTCGGGGTAATTAATTGTTGAAGATTTTTTAAACAAGTGACTAGCTGTAATCAGCATTCCTTTTGCAATGGCAGGCAAATATAATTTTTCAGCAAAACTTTGCTCTTTATTTGATACGACTACTTTTCTGTTTGTTAATTGCATTTTAATCTATTTTAAAAATGAATGTTACCTCTAATGTATTCTATGACTACCGTTAAAGCTAAATTAAATAAGGATAAAGGTAGTAAGGTTTTCCAACCTAAATTCATCAATTGATCATATCGAAAGCGTGGAATAGTCCAGCGAATCCACATAAATAAACAAATGAAACCAAATATTTTTGATAATAATACTCCAAATCCTATTAAAGAAATGACAACTGACCCTTCTGCCAATCCTAATTTTGCATACAACTCGTGAGCAAAAGGAAAATTATAACCACCAAAATACATTGTTGCCATGATAGCAGATGAAATAAACATGTTGATGTATTCAGCGAATAAGTATAAACCTAATTTCATAGAAGAGTATTCTGTATGATATCCGCCTACTAATTCTGTTTCGCATTCAGGTAAATCAAATGGCGCACGATTGGTTTCTGCTAAAGCACATATAAAGAAAATTAGAAAGCCTAATGGTTGCCAAATAAAATTTGAGAACCCCGCATCTTGCCCTTCAACAATCTCTTTTAAACTTAATGATCCGCCCGAAGAAATAATTAAGGCTATTAATGCAATACCCATTGGAATTTCATAGCTAATCATTTGCGAAGAAGCACGAACAGCCCCTAATAATGCAAATTTATTATTTGAAGCCCAACCACCAATCATAATTCCGTATACACCAATTGATGCAACTCCTAATAAATAAATGACGCCAATATTTATATCCGTAATTTGCAAATCATACGTTTGACCATCAATGATAACTGGCTTTGCCCAAGGAACTACGCTGCTAGCAATAACTGCTGTTATCATAAATAAAGAAGGTCCTATAATAAATAAAGAACGATTAGAAACGTTGGGTATAATTTCTTCTTTCATAAACATCTTTACGCCATCAGCTAGCGGTTGTAAAATACCTCCCCAACCTGCTCTACTCGGTCCTTTTCGGTCTTGCAAAAAAGCTGCAAATTTTCTCTCCCATAAAGTAGCATATGCTGCTGATGCTAAGCAGAGCACAAAAACACCTGCGCACATGATTGCTTTGTATAGTATAAATGCTGTCATAAAGCCCCTTTCTAATCTCCCCAAGGGGAGAGGTTTTGTTTAAATTATTATTATATTATTTTACTTTTACATTAATTTTATAATTCCTTCTTCCTCCCCTTCGAGGAGGTTGAGAGAAGCTTTTACGGTCTTTGGTTTATAGGTATAAATCCAAGTGCTTTTTGTTGCTTCAACACTTTAAGTTTTAATTCATTTAAATTTTCGTAATGGTTTTGAGAGATCACACTACTTCTATGAACGTGAGATGGTCCTTCTACTTTCCAATCAGAAACATTTTTCTTTTCAAAACGACAGCTGTTACAGATAAATTCTTCTGCTTCTCCCCATTCATCTTTACGGGCAGTAACGCGCAATACTTCTTCACCTTTCATCCATAAGCGAACCTTACCAGAACATTTTTTACAATCACAACTAGCATCAACAGGTTTGGTAAACCATACGCGCGATTTAAATCTAAAAGTTTTATCAGTTAATGCTCCAACAGGACAAACATCAATGACGTTGCCAGAAAAATCATTTTCAATGACGTTTTCAATATATGTTGAAATTTCTGCAGCATCACCTCGGTGCATTACACCATGCACTCTATTATCAGTTAATTGCTCGGCAACTTTTACACAACGGAAACACATGATGCAACGAGTCATGTGTAGTTGAACATATTTACCAATATCTATTTTTTCAAATTCTCTCCGCGGAAACTCATAACGCGTAGTTGCTGCACCATGCTCATATCCCAAATCTTGCAAATGACATTCGCCAGCTTGGTCGCAAACTGGGCAATCTAAAGGATGATTCATTAATAAAAATTCAACAACACCTTTACGGGCTTCTAAAATTTCTGCATTAATCGTATTTTCAACCACCATCCCTTCCATCACTTCTGTGCGGCAGCTTGCTACTGGTTTAGGCATTGGCGTGGGGTTAGCAGCACTGCCTTGTGTAACTTTAACAATACAGGTGCGACAATATCCACCACTGGTTTTTAATTTAGAATAATAGCACATGGTTGGTGGAGCTACTTCCGGGCCTATCATTCGTGCTGCTTGAAGGATTGTGATACCTTTTGGTACATCAATTTCTATTCCGTCTATCGTTACTTTCATTTTAATTTAAAAGTTTTTTATCAATTGCTCAATTTCTTTTTTCAATACAGGAATATGTTTAACAACAACTCCCCAAACTATATCTTCACTTATATTATCATACGAATGTATCACTCTGTTTCTTAATCCTATTATTTTTTTTGATTGAGATATTTCTAAATCAATTTCTGTTTTTTTAATTCTTGTTATTGCTTCTGCAATTATTTCTAATTCTCTTTCAACTGCTCTATATGCCATCCTATTCAAAATAAAACTATCAAATGTTTTCATATCATATGTATATGTTTCTATTGATTCTATTGAAGTTAAAATATCTTGTAAGTATTTTGCGACTTCATTAAGCTGCATTGTATATTATTTGTTTTGTTTCTTCAATACTTCGTTTTAAATAAATATTTCGGATTGGCTTGTCTGTTAATAAGTCTACATGAAGTTTCAGTAATCCTTCCAACTCTTCAACAAAATCAAAATATAAATCCGCATAATCTTCAATCGCAACATCGGGATTAAATTTTACTATAAAATCAACATCACTTCCTTCTTTCATTTCATTTTTTGCTGCCGATCCAAATACATATAACTCTTTTACCTTATGCTCTCTGCAAATGGCTTCTATTTGAGTTATATTATTTGTTATGATTGGCGCTAGCATCTTTGTTTATCGTTAATTCATTCTTAAATTATTTCAAAATCTTAGTGATGTCTTCTTTTAATTCAGGGGTTCGTTTTATTACAAAAAGCCACATTTGTTCATAATCTACAGTATCATAAGCGTGCGCTAAAAAATTTCTTAATCCTATAATGCTTTCTCTGTTTCTAATTTTCAATGCTACTTCTGGACTTAGTGTTGTTATTTTTTTTATTAATTCTCCTATAATTAAAAAATTCCGCTCGCTTGTTCTTTTATAATAAATGTTTTTACTAAATCCCTTCATTGTTTTCGCATCTTTTTTTATTTGTTCTATCTCAGCAATAATAAGTAAAATATCTTTTAAGTATTCTTTAACTAGTTTTTCGCCCATACAACAAAATTTTATCTTTATTAATAGACGCTTTAATTCTAGTTTTTAAAGCCTTTTTGTAAAACAATAAATCAATTGGTTTTTTTAAAGCGTGAATTAATTCTTCTTTAAACCAATAAAAATTATCTGTAAACTCATTATTATCTTCCTCTTTTTCAAAATCTACTAATAAATCGATATCGCTATAAAACTGATAATCTTTTCTTGTTGCAGACCCAAATACATATAACTCCTTTACCTTATGCTCTTTGCAAATGGCTTTAATTTGAGTGATATTATTTGTTATGATCGGTGCTAGCATTTTATAATCTGTCTACATTTAATCTAAATTTATAATTTCTACTGTAGTAAAAGTTTCCTTTGCATGATGATCTTGAGCAAAGGAAACTTTTACAAACAGAGATAAAAATATGTAAACAACAAATTTCAATTTTATTTATAATCTGTATTATTTAGTAAAATTTTCCTAGTCGCTTGATTATTGGACAAATCAGTACATGTAACAAAATAGACGCCATTTGGCAAAGTGCTCATATCAATCATTATTTTATCATCTGATTTTATTAAAGGAATATTTATTCTCTTTCCTACAATATTCGTTAATAAAATTGAAGTAAATCTTCCTTCGATGTACAGTTGGCTAGAGACGGGATTTGGATAAACATCAATATTTAAGTTCCCTTTATTAGATTCGAAAATACTGGTAGGATTTACTACTGTAATTACAACGGTTTTCGAGGATATACAACCAGCTGCACTAGCCCCTGTGACGGTGTATGTCGTCGTTAGAGTTGGAGTTACTGCTATGGTAGTTGTAAATAATGTTGTATTCAATGTAAAAGAGCTCGCTCCTGATGCGGTTAAGGTAACACTTTGACCTGAACTAATTGTTGTGGAAGACGACGTTACATTTATTGTAGGACTTGCACCGACATTCACTGTTCTTACTATTTCTGCTGTAGCTGCCCCGTTTGATCCAACGATGGTATAAGTGGTAGTGGTAGTTGGCGTTACGGCGACACTAGCAGTAAATGTTTGAGCGCTTGGGTTTATTGTGTAACTCGAAGCCCCTGATACCGTAAAAGTATATGCTGATCCTACACATATTGTTCCATCAGATGTCGCAACAATAGTTGGAGTAGTAACAGGTGGATACTCAATGATATAATATTGGGTATTCGACTCAGAAATGTCATTCCATTGCCCTGCTATGCCAAGCGTAAATCCAGGAACACCAACAGGCCATTTTGCTAATGCAATTGCTCCTGCATCTTGACTAAGACTAAAATTATCAGGCTCATTTCTATAAGAAGAATTATCTGTTCCCCAATTATTATAAGCGCCTGCAACTGCAGCACCTAACCCATTTCCATTTATTCCTTCTCCATTCCAAAAATTTGTACCAACACCATCATTATTACCATCCCACAACCAAGTTCCTTCTGTATGTCTGTCTGTAGCGCCAATCCATACATAAGATGCGCCTCCACCATCAAAGGCGGGATTATATGTTGGAGATATCCCTGAACTAATAATGCCATTATACACATCTGTTTGTTCAGTTGCATTGTCAATTTGAACCAAATATCCTCCACGAGTTGCGGCACAACTAGCAGCAACTGTCCAGGTTTTTAATTCTTTTACAATTTCATATTTAACTCCGCCAGCCGTAAATGTGAAAATATTTGCAGCACTTGCACATTGTGCATAACCGACTTTAGTATTAAAACTAAAGATTATGATGGCCATTAAGTAGGCGACTTTTTTTGTTTTATTTTTCATTGTTATTTTGTTTTTTGTGGTTATTAAATTTTTTAATTTATAAAATCATTATGAAATACTTTAGGGTTTTCAAATAGGACAAAATAAACCCAAAGGTAATTATGGCGATCTAAGTCAGGAGGTTTTTTTATGGTTATTTTTACTTTCAAGATATTTTGTTTTCTTTGGTTATTAAACTAGTTGATTCAAACGATCATAATGACTTATATCCACAAATTTTTTCTTTTGTGCAATTTCAATAAACTCGTGTTTAAAGTGTCGAATAGCTGCTGCCACAGGCCAAGCTGCTGCTTCACCTAAAGGACAAATTGTTTTTCCTTCAATTTTACTTTGAATGTCCCACAATAAATCCACATCACTTTCATTTGCAGTTCCATCCAAAAACTTTTTTAATACTTTTTCTATCCAGCCTGTTCCTTCACGGCAAGGTGAGCATTGCCCGCATGATTCATGGTGATAGAATCGAGAGAAAGTAAATAAATTTTTAACAATGCTTGTGTCTTCATCCATCGCAATAAATCCACCAGAACCCAACATGGTGCCTGTTTGGAAACCGCCTTCTGATAAACTTTCGTATGTCATTAAACGGGGCTCGCCTTTTGCTGTTTTTAAAATTAATTCAGTTGGCAAAATTGGAACTGATGAGCCGCCTGCTACCACTGCTTTTAATTTTTTTCCATGACGGATACCTCCGCAATATTCATCACTATAAATAAAATCTTCAACCGTAATCCCTAATTCAATTTCATAAACGCCTGGTTTATTAATATGTCCAGATGCAGAAATTAATTTTGTTCCTGTTGATTTGCCAATACCAATTTTAGCATATTCCTCTCCACCTATGTTTACAATAGGTACCACCGCAGCAATGGTTTCTACATTATTCACAACTGTTGGACAACCCCATAAACCTGCAACTGCTGGAAATGGTGGCTTGATACGAGGATTACCACGTTTACCTTCTAATGATTCTAATAAAGCAGTTTCTTCTCCACAGATATAAGCACCACCTCCAACTTGAACATAGCAGTCGTGAGAGAAATCAGTTCCCAAAATATTTTTCCCTAACCATCCTGCAGCATAAGCTTCAGCAATTGCAGCTTCTACGATACGAGCCACATAAAAATATTCGCCACGGATATAGATATATGATGTTTTTGCTCCTAATGCATAAGAAGAAGTAATCATTCCTTCAATGAGTGCATGAGGGATTTTTTCCATCAAATAACGATCTTTGAAGGTTCCAGGTTCAGATTCATCCGCATTACAAACCAAGTAGCGAGGAACACCTTCAGGTTTTGCTAAAAAGCTCCACTTCATTCCTGTTGGGAAACCTGCGCCACCTCTCCCTCGTAAACCTGACTTTTTTACTTCATCTGTTACTTGATCTGGTTGCATTGTTTTTAATGCTTTCTCAACAGAAGCATAACCACCATGTGCTCGATATACTTCAAGCGTATGAATGCCTGATACTTTATCATTGTGTATTAATAATTTTCTTCCCATAATAAGCCCCTCCAACCTCCCCGAAGGGGAGGTTTTTTGGTTAATCGTTAATTATTTATTCAATTATTTTCAATCTTGTTTTTAAATTTAGCCCCACCCTCCCCTTCGGGGAGGGAAGGGTGGGGCTTTTACAATGTATTTTTATAATCCAAATCTGTATAACTTCTTAATTTACCTTCTGCTTTATAGTTTTCTAAAATTGAATCTACTTTTTCGTATGTTAAATTTTCGTGGTAGCTCGCTCCGCATTGCAACATTGGTGCTGTTCCACAAGAACCTAAACATTCTGCTACTTTTAAAGTAAACATTCCATCTTTGGTTGTTTCGCCAACTTTAATGTTCAATTTTTTCTCAATATATTTTACAATATCTTCTGCGCCATTTAACCAGCAAGAACTTGTCTGACAAACTTCTAATACGCATTTACCAACCGGCTTTAAATTATACATCGTATAAAAAGACGCTACTTCAAATACCTCAACTGGGCGAATTTTTAAAATCGATGCCACATAATCCATCGTCTCTGGACTTAACCATCCGCCAAATTCTGCTTGTGCAACATGTAATACAGGCAATAATGCTGATTTGATCCTTTCAGGTGGATAATGCGAAATAATTGTTTGCACAGTTTTCATTGCATCTTCGCTAAAAACTATTTCGGCGCGTTTTGCTTGATTGAATGGTTGTGATCCGTGTACTTGACTACTCATTATAATTAATTAAAAAGTTAAAAGTTAAAAGTTAAAAGTCTATTCTTTTGAAGAAGACTTATCTGCTTTTAAGTTTAAAATTATTTTTGCTATCACTTTTTCTATTTGTTTTAATTCTTCCCAACATTTATTAAGTGCTTCTGATTTAAAATTATAACCTTTAGTTATAACTTCAAACCAAAAATCTGTTTCATTTGCAGATTTTAACGCAATTGCATAATATTTTACTAACTCTTTTCTTGACACACTTGATTTTCCCTCTCTAACATTTGCTCCAACAGATGTTCCACTTCTTCTAACTTGATCAACAATATCAAAATCTATTTTTTCTTTTTTTAATAAAGCAGAAAGTTTAACGATTGAAATAGCAAATTCTAATGTCCATTCTTTTATGTCTTTCTGATATTTCAATCCTATCTGTTTTTTAAATTTTAACTTATATCTTTTTAACTTGAATTAAGCGTCCAATTCTCCTGCAATCACATTCATGCTACTCATCGTTAAGATGGCATCTGACAACATTATTCCTTTAATCATTTCTGGATATGCTTGATAATAAATAAAGCATGGCCTTCGGAAATGTAAACGGAATGGCGTTCTGCCACCATCACTAATTAAGTAAAACCCTAATTCTCCATTTCCTCCTTCAACACAGTGATACACCTCTCCTTTAGGAATATCAGTTTCGCCCATCACAATTTTAAAATGATAGATTAATGCTTCCATGTTATTGTAAACTTGTTCCTTTGGTGGTAAAAAGAAATCAGGTAAATCAGCGTGCATTGGTCCTTCAGGCATTTTTTTAATGGCCTGTTCAATGATGCTTAATGATTGCCACATTTCATGTTGACGAACCATAAATCGATCATAAGTATCGCCTTGTGTTCCAATAGGCACTGTGAAAGTAAAATCTTCATATGAAGAATATGGATTCATCACACGCACGTCATAATCAACACCTGCTGCACGGAGGTTAGGTCCAGCAAAACTATAACTCAATGCCATTTCTGCACTAATCGGACCGCAGTTAACGGTGCGGTCCATGAAAATTTTATTACGCTCTAATAAATTAGAAAATTCTTTTAAGCCTTTAGGATATTCCTTTAAAAATGTATCAATTAAGTCCCACGTTTTTTTACTCCATTCTTGGTCAAAACCGCCAATACGGCCAATGTTAGTTGTTAAACGTGCACCGCAAATTTCTTCAAAGATTTCATAAATTTTTTCTCTCCATTGAAAAATGTATAAGAATCCAGTCATTGCACCAGTATCTACGCCAATCACGGAGTTACAAATGATATGATCGGCTATGCGCGATAATTCCATAATAATGACACGATGATACTCAGCACGTTTGGGGATTTTCGCGCCTAATAATTTTTCAACGGTCATGTACCAACCCATGTTATTAATTGGAGATGAGCAATAATTTAAACGATCGGTTATAGGTGTAATTTGTGCATATGGACGGCGCTCTGCAAGTTTTTCAAAAGCACGGTGAATATACCCAATGGTAGGAACAGCAGAATGAATAATCTCGCCATCCATTTTTAAGACGTTCTGGAAAATACCATGTGTAGCAGGATGTGTAGGTCCAAGGTTTAAAGTAGAATATTCTTTTTCTTCGATAACTTCCTGATTAATGGAATATGTTGTTTCTTTTTTACTCATTTTAGTAAAGTCAAAATTTATAATTTAAAATTCAAAAGCTTTTAAATTTGTAATATCTTCTTTTTTAGTTTTTAAAATATTTTAAAATATCTTTCACTTTAATCGCTGCGCTTTTAATCATTGAATCATTATCTTCACTTATTTTTTGAACCATTTTGTGTTTTAAATAAGATTCTGATGTGCCTCCAAATCCTTCAAAATGGAACCAATCTCTTTCATCTATTCCAACTTTTTTAAATACAGCAAGGTTTCTTAATTTCTGAGGTATATATTGAAAATCTTTTCGATTTTTTTTTACATAATTCAATAAATAAGTTGTACTTCTCATCCAAGTATCATGCAAAACAATAAAACCATTCTTTTCTATCATTAATCCAGCGTAATAAAAATCAATAAATTGTCCATCAAATTTATGATCTCCATCAATAAAAATAAAATCAAAAGTTCTTTTTTCATTTAATAATTTAGGTAAAATATTGTGAGAGTGGTCTGCATAAAACTCAAGGTTTTTAGTTAAGCCTAATTTCTCTATATTTTTTAATCCGCAATTATTGTAATGTATTTGAAAAGGATCAATCCCTAAATGATTACTTTGAGAGGCAGAAATAATATATGAAGCTGAAAGTCCTAAACCAAATCCCGTTTCTAATGTTTTTTTAAAATTATTTTGTTTAATCAATCTATGTATATACTCTCCTTCCGAAAATTTTATAGCCGAAGATTTAATAGTACTCGGTAACTCAATATTTTTTTTTATTTCTTCTAAACTTATCATTCCTATCTACCAAACATTTCGTCTTTCTTATCAATTCTAGTTTGATCTTCTAAAGGATATTCTTTTCGCAGAGGGAAGATATCCATTTCATCTACATTTAAAATACGTTTTAAATTAGGATGGCCTTTAAATTTCACGCCAAAAAAATCATACGTTTCTCTTTCCATCCAATTTGCTGCAGGCCACAAATCTGTCGCTGTCGGAATTTCTGGTTTATTAATGTCAAAAAATGTTTTTAAACGAATGCGATAATTCTTTGGCATGTTATGTAAATGATAAATTACACCTAAGTGTTTCTCATCTGCCGTTTGCATTCCACATAAATCAGTTAAGAAATGAAAATTTAATTCTTCATCTTCTTTCAGAAATTTTAAAACGTCGTGTATTCTATCTTTTTGGATGGTAAAAACTGGATAATCATAAAGCAACTCAGCAGATTCAATGTCTCCATGAAAGTGTTCCTTTAGTTTTTCGTTTACTATATTTAATAATTCCATTCTAATATTTAAGATTTTGCTTTTAACTTCTCGATTGCGTTCGAAGACAAAAGCCTAAAATTTTTATTCTATTCCGTATGAGTTTAACATGTTCTTATATTCTTCAGATCCCCTTCTTCTAAATGATTCATTTTGTGCCAATTCTTGAATTTTTAAAACTCCATCCAATATTTGCTCAGGACGCGGTGGACAGCCAGGCACATATACATCAACTGGAATAATTTTATCTATTCCTTGTAAAACACTGTATGTATCAAAAATTCCACCACTACTTGCACAAGCACCTACTGATAATACCCAACGGGGCTCCGCCATTTGTTCATAAACCTGACGCAACGTTGGTCCCATTTTTTTAGCAATGGTTCCCATTACCATCAACATATCTGCCTGTCTTGGTGAAAAACTTAAACGCTCAGATCCAAAACGTCCTAAATCGTAATGAGAAGCCATGGTAGCCATGAACTCAATACCACAGCAAGAAGTAGCAAACGGTAATGGCCATAGCGAATTTTTACGGGCTAACCCCACGACATCTTCTAATTTCGTTGCAAAAAAACCAGGTCCTTCCAATCCTTCTGGACTTTTTGCAATTTCTAATTTGGTTCGTTTTATAATTTCTTTTGACATTACTAATTAAATTTAAAAAATTACTCTTCCCACTTTAATGCCTTTTTAGAAAGCATATAATAAAATCCAACTAATAATAAAATAATAAAAGTGAATACTTCTATAACACCTAAAATACCCAACTGTTTAAAGTTAACTGCCCATGGATACATAAAAATTACCTCTATATCGAACAGAACAAATAAAATGGCGACCAAGAAATACTTAATGGCAAAAGGTAAACGAGCATTCCCTTCTGATTCTATTCCGCACTCAAATGACTCTAATTTAATTTTTGTTTTACGCTTTGGTCCTAGCCAATGCGACACTACCATTGTAGTTACTACAAATCCAAGGGCAACAATAAACATTAATACGATAGGTAAATAATCTAAAGGAGTAGGAACTGTCTGTGTCATTATTTCTATAATATTTGCTGTAAGATTAACTATTTTTAACCAAAACATCAACATATTACTTATTTTTTTTTGAATACTTTTTTTTCAATTTTTAATTGATTGAAGTTTTTAAATTCCACAGATTAGAGAATCGATTCTACTTATAAAAAAATGAATAAATAATTAGTCCAATATTTGGATATTTAATTTTTTTGTTTTACCTTTGGACTAAATTATAAATCATATATATGTCCTTAATAAAACAATTTGAGATTAAAGAAACCGTAACAGAGTTACGTAAG
>JBKDJY010000132.1:0-8518 GCA_046345275.1 Bacteroidota bacterium | reverse complement strand
TATCCCTTCGAAAAACCATCTAAACCACCTCCAGTACTTATACAGGGGGTTCTATTTTGAAAAAATGACATTCTATGCAGGAAATGCTAGTAAAATCAATAAGTTTATTCGCGCTAAAAATTATTTAGGACGCTATTGATTTAAAATAAACGCTTTTTATAAAAACAAAAATCACAAGGTTTAGATTTATTTCTATATATGCAATGCGCGTTTTCCGGTAGCATCTAAAGCAGCTTCTTTTAAACTTTCTGTAAATGTTGGATGGGCATGACTGATTCGAGAAATATCTTCTGCACTTGCTCTAAACTCCATTGCAACAACTGCTTCAGCAATCATATCAGCAGTACGAGGGCCAATCATATGAACTCCTAAAATTTCATCCGTTGTTTCGTCTGCTAGCACTTTTACAAAACCATCTGTATCCATGCTAGCTCGAGCTCTTCCACTTGCTTTAAAAGGGAAGGATCCAACTTTATATTTAATTCCTTTTTCTTTCAATTGTTCTTCTGTTTGCCCTACTGCGGCAACCTCTGGCCAGGTATAAACAACACCTGGAATTAAATTATAATCTATATGTGGTTTTTGCCCAACAATTTGTTCAGCAACAAAAACGCCTTCTTCTTCTGCTTTATGAGCTAACATGGCACCAACAACCACATCGCCAATCGCATAAATATTTTCAGCACTGGTTTTTAAATGCGCATCTACTTCAATTCTTCCACGCGCATCTAATTTAACACCTGCTTTTTCTAAGTTTAATCCCTCTGTGTATGGCTTGCGACCAACTGCCATCAGCACATAATCACCTTTCAATTTAATTTTTTCACCCTTTCCATTATCTGCGGTAACAGTCACTTCTTTCCCATTTGAAACAACAGTTTCTACTTTGTGTTTCATAAAAAATTCTACTTTTAAATCTTTCTTCAACACACGTTGCAATTCTTTTCCTAAGCCAGCATCCATTCCTGGAATTAACCGATCCATAAATTCAACTACTGAAACTTTAGAGCCAATACGAGCATATACACTTCCAAGTTCTAGCCCAATAACGCCACCGCCTATTACAATTAAATGCTTTGGAATTTCAGTGAGTTCTAATGCTTCAGTAGAAGTAATAATTCTTTTTTTATCAATCTCGATGCCAGGCAATGAAGATGGTTTTGAACCTGTTGCAATAATTGTTTTTGAACTTTCAATTTGCTCTTTAGTCCCGTCAGCTTTTGTAACATTAATAATGGTTTTTGATTCAAAACTTCCAACGCCATTAAACACGGTAATTTTGTTTTTTTTCATCAAAAAATTGATGCCTTCGCAAGTCATTTTCACAACGCTTCTTTTGCGTTCAATCATTTGTTTTAAATTTACTTTAGGGGCTTTCACCTCTATGCCATGTTCTTCAAAATGATTTACCGCATTAAAAAAATGTTCTGATGAATCTAATAAAGTTTTTGAAGGGATACAACCTACATTTAAGCAAGTTCCACCAAGTGTTGCGTATTTTTCTATCAGTGCGGTTTTCAAACCTAGCTGAGCGCAGCGAATTGCAGCCACATAACCTCCAGGTCCAGACCCAATAACTGTTACATCAAATTTTTCCATATATATTTTATTTTAAAGGAGTAAAACTACTAAAATTTATTTTTAAGGCGCAAAAATTGACTCCAAATAAATAGTATTAAAGCAATGGCAGATGCCGAATATGAAATTAAATCTCCAAATTTCACAAAAAAAGTGATGTCATCATGAGGCACCATGTCTTTTATAATTATTGCATCTTCCCAATAAGGAGTTGCTTGTTCTATCTCTCCGTAAGGTGTAATAAAACAAGATATTCCTGTATTTGCGCATCTGGCAATTTCTCTTCTAGTTTCAATGGCTCTTAAAACTGACAAAGCAAGGTGCTGCTTATGTCCTGGAGAATCAGACCACCACCCATCGTTAGTGATTACAAAAATTAAATTTGCGCCATTTCGGATGAAGCCAGTGACAAAATCACCATACACGCTTTCGTAACAAATTACGGGTGCTATGGCTACTTTTTTATGATGACTAAAAAATACGCTGCGATCTTCTTGAGTGCCAAGGCTACCAAATGTTCCTCCTAAATTAATTGCAAGATTTTCTAGCGGCTTTAATAAAGCTGGAAATGGCATAATTTCAACACCTGGCACAAGTTTAGATTTATGATAAAGCAATATTCCATCGTTATTATACTGTAGCCCAGTATTAAACGAATCATAAAATAGAGTATCATCGTTAAATTTTCGAGCAGTAGAACTTACTTTCTCATTGGGCTTAAAGACGTAATTGGTGCTAGCCCCACAAATAATTGTTAGCCGTGGATGTTTTTTTAAAACGCTATCTCTTAAAAAATTAAATGAGTAGGAATTAAACTCTTCTGATTCGAAAATGTTTTCAGTTAAAAAAGTTTCAGGTAATACTAAAAAATCAACAGTAGAATCCAATTTGCCAGATAATTGTTTAATCAGGGATGATAATTGAAATGGAGGAGAATAACTAAATTTTTCATTATAAGGATCAACGTTTGGTTGTACTATAACCGTTCGATATGATTCATTTTTCTTTGCAGAATCTTGTTTAGTGTTGAAATAAAAAATAGCATACGACAATATGATTGGTAAAATTATCCATGCGACAGGTTTAGCCAAACTTTTAATTTCAAAACGATTATTTTTAAATAATTGAAATACATAGATATTAACAATCAAGGTCCACAAACTTCCGCCTGAAGTTCCTGTAAATTCAAACCATTGAACCCAGTTTGGTTTATAAGAAAAAGCATTACCTAAGGTGAGCCAAGTCCAACTCAAATCCCAAAGGGTATGCCCATATTCGTATGCTAACCAAATAGGAACAAAAAGCCAAATGGCCCATGGCTTATTAATGCGCCTTTTTAAATTATACCATACCATAAACGCCATACACATAATGATGGGATTACAAATGATGGCTAATAATGCACCTTCAATGGAAGCGTAAAATAGCCACCATGTTGAAATGACGTTCCATAAAAAAAAACAGGCATACAAAAAGCCTATTATTCTTAATTTCTTAAATCTATTTTTAGGGGAAGAGGAAATTCTATCCTCAACTAGAAACAATGGAACGAAAGCAAAAAAAATAAAAATAGTGAATTGTGGATACCACGCTAATCCTAATAATAAGGAACTTAATAAAACAAGGATGAAATTCGCTGGATTTTTTTTCACATGATAAATATAAATATTTTCATTTGAGAATGGCTTAAAATAAAAATTGAACCCTCCTGATGGTTGATTTAACTTGTTTAAATCTCTATATCAAAAGAATTCGTCCATGAAAATCGTCTAATTTTATTTCTGTCGTTACAAAAAACTTATTAATCTAAAATTTAAGTTTTATCGAAATTTAAGTTTGCTTTATATAAAAATAATGTTATATCTTTATAAGAGAAATAAACATCCACTACTAAAAAACCACTAATCCACTAAAACTATGCTTACAGAAGTTGAAAATCTCAATTTAAAAACCCCATTAAAATCATTTTTTGGTTTTAATGGTTTCAAAGGAACGCAAGAAGCAATCATCAATAATATCTTAAGTAAGGAAGATACTTTTGTTATTATGCCTACAGGCGGCGGAAAATCACTTTGTTATCAATTACCTGCGCTAATGAGCCAAGGAACGGCAATTGTTGTTTCCCCGCTAATAGCATTAATGAAAAATCAAGTTGATGCATTAAGAGGATTCAGTAAAGAAAATAGCATTGCTCATTTTCTGAATTCATCTTTAAATAAGGCTGAAACCACAATCGTTAAAAACGATGTGATTTCTGGTAAAACAAAATTATTATACGTGGCGCCAGAAACATTAAACAAAGAGGACAATGTTGCATTTTTCTCTGAATTTCAAATTTCATTTTTTGCCATTGATGAAGCGCACTGTATTTCAGAATGGGGACATGATTTTAGGCCAGATTACCGTCGCTTACGCCCAATTATCGAAAAATTAGGTTCTGTTCCTGTAATGGCTTTAACGGCTACCGCAACTCCAAAAGTACAGCAGGATATTCAGAAAAACTTGGGCATGGAAAATGCAAAATTATTTAAGACATCATTTAACCGTGATAATTTATACTATGAAGTAAGGGCAAAAAAAGATGTTATTAAAGAAATAGTAAAACATACAAAGCAAAATATTGGAAAATCTGGGATCGTCTATTGCTTAAGCCGCAAAAAAGTTGAAGAAGTAGCGCAAGCGTTAATTGTTAATGGAATAAAAGCAGCGCCTTATCATGCTGGTCTTGATGCTAAAGAAAGAGTAAAAACTCAGGATGGTTTTTTAATGGAAGAAATCGATGTGATTGTAGCAACCATCGCTTTTGGAATGGGAATTGATAAGCCGGATGTGCGCTATGTTATCCATCATGATATTCCAAAATCTTTAGAGGGGTATTATCAAGAAACAGGTAGAGCTGGAAGAGATGGCGGAGAAGGTAATTGTATTACATTTTACAGTTATGACGATGTGGTGAAGTTAGAAAAATTTATGAAAGATAAGCCCGTTAATGAGCAGGAAATTAGTAAACAAATGCTTTCAGAAACTGCTTCATTTGCCGAAACATCTTCATGCCGTCGAAAATTTCTTTTACATTATTTTGGAGAAGAGTTTAATGAATCCAAATGCGATGAAATGTGCGATAACTGCCGCAATCCAAAGCAAAAATTTGAAGCACAAGACGATTTACGATTAGCTTTAAAAACAGTAAAAGAAAGCAAAGAAAAACATAAAGTTAAAGACATCATTAACATTTTAATAGGAAATTTAACTGCTGTTGGAAAATCTTATAAACACAATGAATTAAAAACTTGGGGAGAAGGTGTAGACGAAAATAAAGACGATAAATTTTGGAATGCTGTTTTGCGTCAAGCCTTAGTTTATGGTTATTTTTCTAAAGACATTGAAAATTATGGAATAGTAAAAATAACAAACAAAGGTAAAGAATTTTTAAAAAATCCTGAAAGCATCAAGTTTACAAGAGATAAAGATTTTAGCGATGCTGAAAACGATAACGATGAAATCATCGCAACAAAAGGTGGAGGCGCTGATAAGATTCTATATTCGATTCTTAAAGATTTGACAAAGAAAATTGCAAAACAAAATAATTTACCTCCTTACGTTATTTTTCAAGAAGTTTCTTTGGAAGAGATGGCCATACAATATCCATTTAGCATAGAAGAGATGACTAAAATTACGGGAGTTGGTGCTGGTAAAGCTGCTAAATACGGCAAAGTGTTTTTAGATGCAATAAAAAAACATGTTGAAGAAAATAACATTGAACGACCAATAGATTTTGTCATTAAGTCCATTGTAAATAAATCAGGATTGAAAGTTTTTATCATTCAAAACATTGACCGTAAAATTAGTTTGGAAGACATGGCTAAAAATAAAAACCTAAAGATGAACGATCTATTAACTGAAATAGAAACCATTGTTACTTCTGGAACTAAAGTAAATATAAACTATTACATTGATCAGGTAATTGATGAAGATAAAAAAGAAGATATATACGAATGCTTACGTGAATCGGAAACGGATGATATCAATGCCATTTTAAAAGAATTAGGTGAGGATGAATACAGTGAAGAGGAAGTTCGGTTAATGCGGATTAAATTTATTAGCGAATTCGGAAATTAATTTCTAGAATAAATCATTTTTATTTTACGTGCATTCATTTCTATCAATTCCTTAAAGGCAATTTTTTAAAGTAAAGATTAATAATTTTATTCATGTTTATGATCCCAAGCTTTTATTTTTGAGTAATTTCGCAAGTATATGATATCTATTTCTAAAAAAACAGGCTTCAGCTCAAAAGATAGCTTAGTGATTATTTGCAAAGAATTTAAGAATGATAAAAATTATGCGTTGACAAAAGAACAAAGCGATTATATTTTAAATTTAATTCATAAAGAGGACAAAAAATCAATTATTTTAAACGCTTTGTCTAGATCTATTTCAATTATTTTAGTTGATGGTTCAAAAAATCATTATACAAATTTAGAAACCATCCGTAAGCATGGTGCCAGTTTGTGTGATGCCATCAATGCGGATAAAAGAACAACTGTATTAGTGGTTAATGAGTTAGAAAATATAGATTATTCTTTAGCCTTATCAGAAGGCTTGACTTTAGCGAATTATCAATTTATTAAGCACAAACCAAGTGAGGTTAAAAAAACAAATGCTTTATCGGCTATTCATATTATTGATTCAAAAATAACGGAAAAACAGATTTCTCAGCTTTTAATAAGAATTGATGCAACTTATAAAGCAAGAGATTTGGTAAACGAACCTGTCAATTATCTAAACGCAAAACAACTTTCTCAAGCTTTTAAAAATTTTGGTAAGTCCGCCGGATTCAATGTTGAGGTTTTTAATAAATCGAAAATTAAACAACTCAAAATGGGTGGATTGTTGGCTGTGAATCAAGGAAGTGTTGATGAACCAACATTTACGGTAATGGAGTATAAACCAAAAAATGCTAAAAATAAAAAGCCTTATGTGTTAGTTGGTAAAGGTGTTGTGTACGATACAGGGGGGTTAAGTTTAAAACCTACACCCAATAGTATGGATTTAATGAAATGCGATATGGCTGGCTCAGCAGTTGTAGGTGCCACTCTGTATGCCATTGCAAAAAACAAATTAAATATACATGTTATTGGTTTGGTGCCAGCGACGGACAATCGCCCTGGATTTAATGCCTTTGCTCCTGGGGACATTATTACCATGATGGATGGAAGCACTGTAGAAATGTTAAACTCAGACGCAGAAGGCAGAATGATATTGGCAGATGCTTTGCATTTTGCAAAACAATATAAACCAGAAATGGTTATTGAACTTTCTACACTCACAGGTGCGGCAGCAGCAGCTATTGGCCAATATGGCATTGTAAGCATGGGAACAGCAACTGATGAACAAAAAACATTACTAGTTGATAGCGGGCTTCGAACGCATGAAAGATTAGTGGAATTTCCGTTTTGGGATGAGTATGCCGAATTATTAAAATCTGACATTGCCGATCAAAAAAATTTAGGAGGCCCTTATGGAGGAGCCATTACCGCTGGTAAATTTTTAGAAAAATACACCAATTACCCTTACATGCATTTTGATATTGCAGGTCCGGCTTTTAACACTGCCAAGGATAGCTATAGAGGCAAAGGGGCAACTGGATATGGCGTAAGGTTATTGATCGATTTTTTCTCAAACTTATAATTTAACATTGCGATAAGTCATAACCATAAAAAAAAGATGATAGAAAATAAAATTATAGTAGGCATTTCGCAAGGTGATATTAATGGCATCGGCTTAGAAATTATTTTAAAAACTTTAATTGAGCCTGAGTTATCTGAAATTTGCATTCCTGTTTTATTTAGCTCGCAAAAAACGGTATCCTATTTTCGTAAACTTTTAAACTTGGATGAGTTTAATTTTAATCCTTTGCGAGACTTTAATCAAATTCATTTAAAAAAACCAAATGTATTCATTTGTTATGAAGAAGAAGTTACAGTAGAATTAGGTAAGCCTTCTACACTTAGCGGTAAATATGCTAAAATTGCTTTAGAAAAAGCCACTCAAGCTTTAGTAGATAAAAAGATTGATGTTCTTGTAACTGCACCCATTAATAAACACACCATTCAAGAAGCTGGATTTAATTATCCTGGCCACACCGAATATTTGGGAGAACAATTGGGCGGAAAGCCACTCATGCTTTTATGTGCAGGTCATTTAAGGGTAGCTATAGTCTCTGGACACATTCCATTGAAAGACGTACCACAATTTATTACCGAACCAGTGGTGTTTTCAAAAATAGAGCAATTGCATAGTACCTTAAAAAAAGATTTTGGTATACGTAAACCAAAAATTGCGGTATTGGGCTTAAATCCTCATGCTGGCGAAAATGGTTCAATCGGATTGGAAGAGAATACGGCCATTATACCAGCCATTAAAAAAGCACAAGAAACCATGTTTGTTCAGGGGCCATATTCGTCAGATGGTTTTTTTGGCAACAATACACAATCACAATTTGACGGTGTATTAGCAATGTATCACGATCAAGGATTAATTCCTTTTAAAACATTAGCATTTAATCATGGCGTAAATTACACGGCTGGTTTGAATTATATTAGAACTTCGCCAGACCATGGAACAGCTTATGAAATAGCTGGCAAACAAATAGCTGACCCTTCTTCTTTTAAAGAAGCCATCTATACAGCAATTGACATTTACAAGCACAGAAAATTATATAATGAAATTAGCGCTAACCCATTGCTTGTTTCGCAAATTAAAAAAGAAAGAGGTTAGTTAAAGCAAGCGTATGGCAATAAATAGAGCTTGCTCAAAAACTCAGAATTTCTTTTTCCCTACTTTTGAGGGCAAAAGTAGGCAAAACCCTTTTAAAATTTTAAGGCGATTTTCGTTGCATCGCTTTTGCCTTCCTTAACGAAACCGCTGATAATTTAAG
>JBKDJY010000131.1:0-26272 GCA_046345275.1 Bacteroidota bacterium | reverse complement strand
GACAAAAACAGACGATAATGGCAAATTTCAATTTACAACAATTCGCCCGTTGGCTTATACTCGCTATGGATTTTTAATACGCAGGCCAGCACATTTTCACTTAAAATTTTCAAGCAATAAGGTCATCGGTATTGGTGTTGATGCTGATATAATAAGTGATAAGAATCAATATATAGAAGGGAAAAACCAAATTTTATTAAGCACCTCGCAATCCAAGGCATATCAATGGCAGGGTGAATTGCGGATTGTCCTCGACAAATCAAAATAAATTAATTCTGGGTAATTCTAAAAACAAGTAATTCGAACAATAAAAAACAATTCAATAAAAATTATGTTTCATGGCGACAAATTATAGATGGCATTTAGCAGTAATGTTTCTGTTTGTGACACTTACTACAAATGCGCAAAAGTACACTTTATCAGGCTATGTAAAGGATAGCTTAACTAACGAGTTCCTCATTGGGGCAACTATTCAAATTGCAAATAAATCAACAGGTGTGTCTTCCAATGCCTATGGTTTTTTTTCCTTACAAGTACAAAAAGGTAATGTAGACTTACTCATAAATTATATAGGTTACGAGACTAGAGCAATTACCATTAATATCGCATCTAACATGTCGTTAGATTTTGCATTAAAAGAAAAACGCCAAACATTAAGCGAGGTTGTTGTATCAAGTACAAAAGCTAATCAAAAAATAATTAGTACGGAAATGTCAACCGAAAGATTATCGGCTAAAGACATTAAGCAAATTCCGATGGTACTTGGGGAGGCTGATGTTATCAAATCTATCCAATTACTTCCTGGTGTTTCCGCTCCTAACGAAGGCTCAGGTGGTTTTAATGTAAGAGGTGGTTCTGCCGACCAGAATTTAATTTTACTAGACGAAGCGATTGTTTATAATCCATCTCATCTTTTTGGTTTTTTCTCAGTATTTAATGCAGACGCTCTTAAAGATGCTACACTTTATAAAGGCGGAATACCTTCTAAATATGGTGGAAGGCTTTCCTCTGTTTTAGATATTAGAATGAGAGAAGGAAATAATAAGAAATTTAAAGCCACAGGTGGTATTGGTCTTCTTTCAAGCAGAATAACACTTGAGACTCCTTTAGGTAAAGTTTATGAAGATGGCGCCAAGGGTTCTTTTCTTCTCTCAGGAAGAAGGTCTTACGCAGACATTTTTCTCCCGTTATCATCTGATACAACCATTAATCGCAATAAACTCTATTTTTACGATTTAAATTTAAGGAGCAATTATCGTTTGTCATCAAAGGACAGAGTATTTCTTTCTGGATACTTTGGCAGAGATAAATTAGATATACCTAATAGTTTTGGTAATGCATGGGGTAATATCACAGGCACCCTTCGTTGGAATCATTTGTTTAGTCCAAAACTATTTATGAATGTAAGTGCCATCTATTCTAACTATGATTATCAAATTTCCTTTTATCCGGGGAATAGCTTTAAGTGGAAATCTTCACTTTCAAATATAAATCTCAAAGCGGATTTTGATTGCTATTTGGGAGAAAAGAATAATGTTAAGTTTGGCTTAGGGTCTATCGTTTATCAATTTAATCCTGGAAATGTAAAGCCGTTTGGAGCCAGGTCCACAATTAATCCAACTAATAACGAGAATAAAAGAGCAATTGAAAATTATCTGTATATACAAGATGATTTTAAAATAACGAGTAAACTTACAATAATGTACGGGTTGCGAATTTCTCAGTTTGCACAATTAGCAAATGATTCTATTCCAGTTTACGAAAATGGGAAAGCTGTGGTGTTCAATCCTATTATAAATAACTATGAAAGCGGGCTAATTACTTCACACAAAAAAAATGGTACAAATTCTTTATTGAATAACTCCTTTGGTTTTGAACCACGCCTAAGTTTGAATTATCAAATCAATGAGGTATCAAGTGTAAAGTTGGGTTATAATAGAATGTATCAGTACATTCATTTATTATCTACTGCAACTTCTCCAACTCCTTTGGATATTTACACGCCAAGTTCTTCATTCATAAAACCTCAGATTTCAGATCAAATAGCTTCTGGCTATTTTCGAAATTTCAATGACAATAATTATGAGTTTAGTATAGAAACCTACTATAAATGGATGCAAAATCAATTTGACTTTATTGACGGCGCTTCTCCACTTCTAAATAATTCTCCTGAAACAATTATACTAAATGGGGACGCTCGTGCTTACGGCGTAGAATTAATGTTTAAAAAAAGTGAAGGGAGATTTACTGGTTGGGTAAGTTACACACTTTCAAAAGCTGAAAGAAGAACACCAGGTGTTGATGGTGGTAATGGAATTAACAATGGGAAATATTATGCCACAAATTATGACAAACCTCACAACATTGCCATTACTGCAAACTTTAAAATTTCAGAAAAATGGTCTGTTTCAGCAAATTTCATCTATCAATCTGGCAGACCCATCACCTATCCTGAGTCAAAGTACTCGTTTAATGGTCTTTCAATTCCTGAATATAGTGAAAGAAACGTTCATCGTTTGCCTGATTATCATAGATTAGATTTCGCAGCCACATTTAGCGGTAAACAAACAAAAAGATGGCAAAGTCAGTGGGTGTTTGGTATTTACAATATTTATAACCGTCAAAATGCTGCTAATATTACTTTTAGAGAACAAACTACGCAACTTCCTAATGGTTTTAAAGCTGTTAATGGAATTAATAATGCGTATAAACTTACATATTTCGGAATCGTTCCAAGTATTTCTTATGAATTCAAATTTTAAAATCAACATCATGAAAACAACTATAAATATTATTCTCATTTCAATTCTTTCACTTGTAAATGCTTCTTGTGAAAAGAAAGTAGATTTAAAATTAAAAAATGTAACTCCAAAATTAGTCGTTGAGGGAAATGTACTTTTTGGTCTAGACACAATAATAGATCAACAGGAAATAAAGCTATCGACAACTGCAAATTATTTAGGTAATTCCATACCTGAACCTGCAATTAATGCTGTTGTTAGAGTACAAGATGGTACAAATACATATACATATAATCATATCGGAAATGGAGTTTACAGATGCAATTTTATTGCATCTGTAAATAAAACCTATAAGCTAATCATATTTTACGATGGTGATGAATATAATGCTACAGAAACATTGCGCCAAGGTGGCGCTATTATAAAAAGTCTTTCAGTAAAATACTTTCCTGGTTCATTTGGTGACCCTGGTGGTAACTTTGTAATATTGAATACTGTTGATCCTATTGCAGAAGATAACTTTTATTTATGGAAACTATTTATTAATAATAAATTGATGATTACAGCAACTCAAGGTAATGTATATAGATCAATGCAAAAGGATGAATTTTTTAATGGACAACCTTTGATTGATTACCTACCTAATGATGAATTTCCTGTTGAGGATGGTGATATAGCTCAAATTCACCAGCTTAATATATCTGAACAAATGTATAATTTTTATTATTCGATATTTAATTTAACATCTTCGTCATTTGTAACCGGTGACGTACCGCCAGGTAACATAAAAGGGAATGTAATCAACCTTAGTAAACCTGAAAAAAACGCACTTGGCTATTTTGGAGCTTGCAGTGTATCTATAAAAACCAAGAATATTTAAATTTCAACACAATGGAAAATTCGAAAAAAAAGCCGCTACTATTTACCATTTTTATGATGGTAAAAAGAACCAACACTTGGTTGAACCTTGAACCAAAATATCCTTTTAGTTTTCTTGACAAAACAATTCAGCCAATTTTGAAAAAACACTTAACCGCCAATAAACAAATCCTCGACTTAAAACAAATCCTCGACTTAAAAATAATAGTCGCTTTAACCAGTATCGTTCTTTTTGCCAGTTGCAGTTCGGTACATAAATCAACCAAAGTTGGTAAACAAACTTTACCGCTTGAAGTTTACGTGCCTTCTTCACATTCAGGAGAGCTAAAGATTACACGAATGGTTCATGCTTCAGTCTTAATTGAATACAAAGGTCAGTCAATAATGACTGACCCCTGGTTTACTGAAACAAAGACTTATCCACCAAGTGAAAAATTGGCAACGTCTGTTGAAGCGTTACCTAATATTAATGTGATTACTTCTACGATGGATCACTATGACCATTTTGATTTGGAAGGCATAAAGAATACAAAACTTAGAAGCATTCCCATGCTAGTGCCTTCCGGAACCAAGCAAAAGGACAAAGCAGTTAAGGCAGGTCTTTCAGATGTAAGAGCAGTTGAGTCTGGCCAATTGGTGACTGTTGGAGAGTTTAAAATTACAGCCATAAAAGCAAGAAGTGGAATAAAACCTTCTGCATTCGATTATGAAACTGCGTGGCTTATAGAAGCTGGTGATTGGAAAGTATTAGTAGTTGGTCATCGTATAGATTTGGAATTATTAAAAGAAATTGGTCCCATTGATATAGCAGTTTTACCAGTAAACGAACTGCGTATTAAACCAATGTTTAAGAAATTAAGCATGTCGCCAGAAGAAGCTTGCGATGTTGCGGAAAAAGTGAATGCACAAATAGCAATACCCTACCATTATATGTATAAATCTTCCTGGTCTTGGGAAACGTTTATTGTTTCGCACAAGGGCACAGCACAGGCTTTTGCTGAGTCATTTCGCAATAAAGGTGGCACACCCATTCAGTTAAATGCAGGTGGCAGCCTAATAATAAAGGGATCTAAAAAATAACAAAACTCAAATAACATGATAAAAGTAGCTGTAATTGGAGCAACAGGTCGTTTAGCACCAATGGTGATAAAAGAAATGCTTGAAAATGGTTTTACCGTTAAAGCATTGGTTCGTAATAAAGAAAAGGCAAAAAAGTCATTGCCAAAAGAAGTAGAAATTATAAAGGCTGATCTTGAAGATGTACAGTCTTTGATAAGTGGACTAAAAGATACAGACTATTTATATTTAAACCTTTCAACAGAACATCCAGACAGTAAATTTCAACCTGAATTTGACGGTGTAAGAAATATCATCAAAGCCTGTGAACAAAACAGTATAAAAAGAATATTTAAGATTTCTGGATTAGGTGCATATCGCAAAGACTTTCCTCGAGGAAAAACAATTTTCGTCAATGAAATTCGCATTAGAGGACAAGAACTAATTAAACAATCAAGAATACCTTATACTTTTTTCCACCCATCATGGTTTATGGAAAGCCTTGAATTGATGTTTCAAAAAGGGGATAAATTAAATAGTTTCAAACCCATAAAGTATCCACTCTATTGGATTGCCGGAAAGGACTATGCCTGTATGGTTGTCAAAGCAATGAAAGAAAATACTGCCGAGAACAAAGATTATGTAATGCAGGGACCTGAAGCAATAACAATGCATGATGCTTTAGAACGATATAGTAGAACATTCTCCCCTAATCTCAAAATCTCAGAAACTCCAATTGGTCTGATAAAGTTCCTAGGGATTTTTGTGCCAAAATTTAAGATCATTGGAATGATGGGGGAGTACTTTAAAGACTTTAAGGAAGAATTTATAGCAGAGGAAACCTGGCGAGAATTAGGTAAGCCTACACTTACAATTGAAACTTTTAGAAAGTAAAGTCAGTAGCTAACAGCGGCGGCGTAATGGCGGGTGATGTTCTTCGTAGAAGTATTTTTGCTATCTTTGAAATGTGTGCTTAGTAAGAGTATTTGTGTTGATAATCCGCCACTACGCCAAGCCACAAAAGGATTGATTAAAGAGGAAATAAAAGTTTTGCGATTTGATAATTACAATTGAAGAAGTACCTAACTCTTCATTTAAAAATTCTGACTTCCAATTTCATACTTTGTGAATTCTCCACTTCGCAATTAATATCTCGTCAATCTTGATCTAAGTTTTTCTAATTAACAGAATTTAAGAGTAAAGCTTCCTAATAATTGGTGTATTAAGACTAAAATAGTAATTTCGACGTTTGTTAAATAAATGAGTAAAAAAGATTTGATAAATGCCGATAAAGTGCCTAAACACATTGCCATCATTATGGACGGGAATGGCCGTTGGGCAAAGCAGCATGGAGAAAATCGTATTTATGGTCATTATGAAGGAGTAAATTCTGTAAGGCGCGTGGTGAAAGCAGCTGGAGAGATTGGTATAAAATACATCACTTTATATGCTTTCAGTACAGAAAATTGGAATCGACCAATCGAAGAAGTGAATGCTTTGATGGAGTTACTGGTTTCAACAATAAGCGTCGAAACATCTGAATTACA
The DNA here is from genome assembly GCA_046345275.1 of Bacteroidota bacterium. Lineage (GTDB taxonomy): Bacteria > Bacteroidota > Bacteroidia > B-17B0 > Aurantibacillaceae > UBA4416. Next base: position 20,049 of record JBKDJY010000131.1, on the reverse strand, counting down.
TAAAAAAAATGTTCGCTTACAAACTATTGGAAACATTGATAGCTTACCTCCTTCGTGTATTGACGAGTTAAATCAATCAATTCAAATTACTGCAAATAATACTGGTTTAACTTTAGTTTTAGCTTTGAGTTATTCTTCAAAATGGGAAATCATTCATGCAATGAAACAAATAGCTACTGAAGTAAAAAATAATACATTAAATATTTCAGAAATTGATGAAGAACATATTCAAAAATATTTATGCACAAAAAATATTCCTGATCCTGAACTCATGATCAGAACAAGTGGCGAGCATCGCATTAGCAATTTTTTATTATGGCAATTGGCGTACGCCGAATTTTATTTTACCGAAACCCTTTGGCCAGATTTTACCGAAGAAGACTTATACCATGCCATTTTAAATTATCAACATAGGGAAAGGCGTTTTGGTAAAACCAGTGAGCAATTAATTTAATATAAAAAATGACATTTACTAAGCTTTCGTTTCTATTTTCTTTCATTTCATTATTTTTTTTTAGCCAAGCCCAAATTACTGGAGATGCAACATTTTCAAGTGATTCTATCGATTGGTCAAAACCCTCTGATTATAACATCGCAGGCATACAAGTTGAATCCTCTGAATTTACAGATAAAAATGTCGTGCGATTATTGTCTGGTTTAACAGTTGATGATAAAATTCAAATTCCTGGTGATAAAATTAGCGAAGCCATTAAAAATTTATGGAAACAAGGTCTTTTTGAAGATATAAAAGTTTATCTTGAGAAAACAATTGGAGATAAGGCCTTTTTAAAAATTGTGGTAACTGATAAACCAAAACTTTCAAAGTTTTCTTTTAGTAGCAACGTAAAGAAGAATGATGCGGATGAAATACGCGGAAAAATTCGTTTTGTAACAGGAAAAGTAGTAACAGATTATACATTGGGTGCTATAAAAAACATTGTAAAAGATTATTACGTTAATAAGGGTTATTATAATACAACTGTAGAAATCATTTCCAAGCCAGATAATTTAGCTAAAACACCACATGTTATTATACTAATTAAAGTGACGAAAGGAAAGAAAGTTAGAATCAAAAATTTAAACATTACTGGAAACACAATTGTAAAAAGTTGGAAACTTCGACGAAAAATGAAGGATAGCAAACCTTTTCGTTTTTACAACCCTTTTAATTCAGGAAAATATTTAGAATCAAATTTAGAAAAAGACATACCCTCAATTATTGAAAAATATAATAGCAAAGGTTACAGAGATGCTCGCATCGTGAAAGATACTGTTTACTTTGTAAAAAATAACAGGGTAAATATTGATATAAAAATCGAAGAAGGCCATAAATATTATTTCGGAAAAATTAAATGGTTGGGAAATGCAAAATACCGCAGTGGACAATTAGATACCATATTAAACATCAAACCAGGAGAAGTATTTGATCAAACCCAACTAGATCAAAAATTATTCATGAATCCATCAGGCTATGATATTTCCTCGTTATACATGGATGACGGATATTTATTTTTTAACGTTACACCTCAAGAAGTGAATATTCATCATGATAGCATCGACATCGATGTTCATATTTATGAAGGCAAACAGGCTACGATTAATAGAGTAAAAGTATTGGGTAATTCAAAAACCAACGATCATGTAATCTATAGAGAAATTCGTACAAGGCCTGGTCAATTATTCAGAAGGTCTGACATCATCCGTACCCAGCGCGAATTGAGCCAGTTGGGATATTTTGATCCTGAAAAATTAGGCGTAACTCCAACTCCGAATGCTGCTGACGGAACGGTAGATATTGAATATCGCGTAGAAGAAAAACCATCCGATCAGGTTGAACTGTCAGGAGGTTGGGGAGGCGGCCGTGTTGTTGGAACATTGGGCTTGACGTTTAATAATTTTTCGATGAAAAATATTTTTAAGCCATCTGCTTGGAGTCCTTTACCAACAGGAGATGGACAAAAATTTAGCATTCGTGCACAAACAAATGGAATTTTTTACCAATCATACAATCTATCATTTACAGAGCCATGGTTAGGCGGTAAACGTCCGAATTCATTGAGTGTTTCTGCTTTTCATTCCCGATTCAATCAAACAGGTGAATCAAAATATACAAAAGATACTGAAGGGAATAAAATTGACAATCCTAAAAGAAGCACGATGTACATTACGGGAGGCTCAGTTGGTTTTGGAAAAAGATTAAAAAAACCTGATGATTATTTTTCTTTATATACAGAAGGAAGTTATCAATATTATGAGTTAAAAAATTATCCTTTTTTTATTTTAGAAAATGGTTATGCCAACGATTTTAACGTTAAACTAAATCTAACTCGAAACAGTATAGATGCGCCAATTTTTCCAAAAAATGGATCTAATTTTTCTTTGCTTGGCCAGTTTACACCGCCTTATTCTTTATTTAACGGTCGGAATTACGAAACTGCAGATGCAGCAAGTCGATACAAGTTTATCGAATATCAAAAATATAAATTTACAGCTGAATGGTATACCCAATTAACAAATCAAAAAGCTGGAGAAGGAAAAGAAGCGCGTAACCTCGTTTTAAGAACTAAAATTGGATATGGAATTTTAGGAATGTACAATAAAAAAGTTGGTGTGTCGCCATTTGAACGTTATTATATGGGAGGTAGTGGTTTAAGTGGTTTCCAAAATTTTGTAGCGAGAGAAATAATTGGATTAAGAGGTTATCAAGATAATTCCTTGTCTAGCTCACAGGGTGATCCAATTTGCGCAAGATATACCATGGAATTGCGCTACCCAATATCTTTAAATCCACAAGCTACGATATTTATTTTAGGCTTTGCCGAAGCAGGTAATACATGGGCAAAATATAAAGACTTTAATCCATTTCAAGTTAAGCGAAGTGCGGGTTTTGGCCTCAGGGTGTTTTTACCAATGTTTGGTTTGTTAGGTTTGGACTATGGTTGGGGCTTTGATAATATACCAGGGAATTCTTCTTCGGGTAATGGAAAAGGACAATTTCATTTCACGCTTGGCGCGCAATTGGGTGAACTATAAAACTAAAAAATGTTTATTTTATAAAATATAATTAACTTGGTACACTTTATAAATCATCAACATCTTTGCATATAAAAATGAAAAAAATCATTTTAACGAGTCTCACAGTTATATTATGTTCATCGATTTCTGTTGCTCAAAAAATAGGCTATGTGGATACCGATTATATTTTATCAAATATTCCTGAATATAAAGCAGCGCAAGCAGAAATAGATAAAACATCCATTGAATGGCAAAATGAAATTGAAGCTAAAATCAGTGAAATAGATAAACTATATAAGATATTTCAAGCAGAATCGATTTTATTAACCGATGATATGAGAAAACGAAGAGAAAATGAAATTAAAGAAAAAGAGAAAGAAGTGAAGGAGTTGCAAAAATCAAGATTTGGCGTTGATGGCGAATTATTTATGAAGAGGATGGAGTTAGTTAAACCAATTCAAGATAAAATATACAATGCGATAAGGCAAGTAGCAGAAAGAGCTGGCTTGGCATTTATTTTTGATAAAGCAGGTCAAATATCTTTACTATATTCGAACAATAAATATGATAAAAGTGAAGATGTTATAACTTTTATGGGATACAATAAAAAAAAGAAGTAAAACAAATAAAACAAAAAACCAAAAAATGAAAAATCAAATCAAAACAGTGGCACTAGTTGTATTATCAGTAGGATTTTTTACAATAGCCAAAGCTCAAAAAATAGCGCACATTAGCGTAGATTCTTTAATTAGCATTATGCCAGAAAGTGCAGTTGCCGAAGGATTGGTCACAAAACATCAAAAAGATTTAGAAACTCAAGTTGCAGGCATGCAAACAGAGCTACAAACTAAGTATGAAAAATATATCGCCGAAGGTGCAACATATTCTGACTTAATCAAGGCGTCTAAAGAAAAAGAATTACAAGATTTAAAAAATAGAGTTGATGAGTTTACTAACCAAGCTCGTCAAGATTTACAAAAAAAACAACAAGAATTGTCTCGCCCAATCTATGAAAAAGCTCGCAAAGCAATTGATTTAGTAGCAAAAGAAAATAGTTACAAATATGTTTTAGATACAAGTACAGGAGTTGTAATATACAGCGAACCTTCTGACGACATATTACAATTGGTAAAAAAGAAATTAGAAACATTGCCGGCAGCAAATATTCCAGGTGCAACGCCGAAACCTGCCTCGAATAATACACCTCCAAAACCCGCAGCTAAAGCGCCTTCTAAATAGCATAGAGTTTAAAAATCCTAGTTAACGTAATAACTAGGATTTTTTTATAGCTTGATTTTACTATGAAACAGAATTAATTTATCATGATACAATAGCTATTTTAAAACTTAATTTTTGAATAATGATTAGACATCTGATAATTATTTTTTCAATTTTATTTTTTAACCGAGTTGAAGCTCAAATTATTGAAAATTTTGATGATGGTGATTTTACGAGCTCACCCAGTTGGACTTTAAATGGTTCGACCGATTTTACTGTACAATCAAATCGATTAAAGTCCTCTAATAACAATACGCCTGGTAGTTTTTACATTAGCACAACAAATACCTTGGCTACAAATTGTCAATGGGAGTTTTGGATAAATTTGCAGTTTGCCACATCTGGGACAAATTATGTAGATATTTATTTGATAAGCGATGTTCAAAATTTACTATCAACAAATATCAACGGTTATTTCGTTCGACTGGGAGGAACTCTAGATGAAATTTGTTTGTACAAACGTTCGGGATTAATAGGTACAGCCGTAAAAATTATTGATGGCGTTGATGGAAGTATTGCCAGCACTTCTAATAATTTAATAAAAATAAAAGTTACCAGAGATGTTGCAAATGTTTTTAAACTCGAAAGAGACATGACTGGTACAGGCTCAAATTATATTTCGGAAGGACAAATAACTGATGGAACGTTTATTAATTCTAATTCATATGGATTTTTTATTCAACAGTCAACAGCGTCTTTTGTTGGTAAGCATTTCTTTGACGATATTTTTGTAGAACCAATTATTTTAGATGTTATACCTCCTACAATTTTAAATGCAGTTCCCACATCATCCACTTCTATTGATGTTTTATTTGATGAAAATGTTGAACTAATTTCTTCACAAATTGCTACAAATTATTCCATCAGCGCAGGAATTGGATTTCCTGTAACAGCAGTAAGAGATGTTGTAAATTTTAGATTGGTGCATTTAACTTTTATGCCTTCTTTAATTTCGGGAAACACCTATACACTTTTTGTAAACAATGTAAAAGATTTATCTGCTAATGTGATGGCAAATGCGTCGGTAAACTTTTCTTATTTTGTTTTTGAAATCCCAATGTTTAAAGAGATTATTATTAATGAAATTTTTGCAGATCCGACTCCAATCGTAAATCTCACAACTTGTGAATTCATAGAACTATATAACAATAGCTCGAAGCCTTTTAATTTAAATGGATTAAAGTTTACGGATAACATTTCTACTGCAACCATTGGAAATTATACACTTACAGCAAATGACTATGTTATAATATGCCCAATAAATGACACAGCACAATTTACCACATTGGGATATAAAAAAAAATTAGGCGTTAACACATTTCCGAATTTAACAAATACTGGCAAAAATTTATATTTAAAAACGGCATCGGGAACTTTTATTGATAGTGTCAATTACAGTGATAGTTGGTATAAGAACCCAGTTAAAAAAGAAGGTGGTTATTCTTTAGAACAAATTAATCCAAAGATAAATGCTACTTGCTCTCAAATTGATAATTGGATTGCTTCAAATGATTTGGATGGTGGAACGCCAGGGTTTGTTAATTCTGTTTATTCAATTAACCTAGATTTGTCGGGACCAAAAATTTCAAGCATCTCAATATTAGATTCTACGCATCTCACTGTTTGTTTTAACGATGTGATATCAATAGCACAATTAACAACTACTACAAACTATTATATCAATAATGGCATCGGAAATCCAATATCAGCGATTTCTCAAAATGGTAATACATGCGTTAAACTTTTTTTATCAGTAAAATTAAATAATGCAACAAATTACACCTTAACAATTTCTGGCATAACGGATTGTTCATTTAATGCGATATCTCCGAATACAGGCACTTTTTCATTTTACAAACATAAACCTTATGATGTCGTAATTAATGAATTAATGCCAGATCCCGAACCTGCAATTAATTTACCTGAAGAAGAGTATATTGAATTAAAAAACAGAACACCGTTTAATATTAATTTAAAAAATTGGACGTTATCAACGCTTAGTTCAACAAAAAAATTACCAACTATAATAATTGAACCCGATAGTTTTATTGTTCTCACAGGTAATGGAAACTTTTCAGCGTTCAATAATTTTGGTGTGCGTATAAATGAAATAACTAGTTTTCCTTCTTTATTAAATGATGGAACAACGATTTCATTAAGAGATAGCATTGGCGTGCTGATACACTCCATAACTTATAATCAAAATTGGTATCATGATAAAAGAAAAACTGAAGGAGGATGGAGCATTGAACAGATTGACACTAATAATCCTTGTGCAAGTGAATTTAATTGGCGTGCAAGTGTTAATGCTAATGGCGGTACACCAGGTCGAAGAAATTCCGTTGTCAATGTTAACCCTGATAGATCTTCTCCAAGGCTAAATAGAATAATTGTTTTGACTGAAGATACGATTGTTTTATTTTTTGATGAAGCACTTGATAGCTTAAGTTTATTAAATCCTTCAAGTTATGATTTTGGTGGTGATTTGGTTGCAACTTATATTTCACCAATCTCATTTGATTTTAAAAAAATTAAAATAAAACTATCACAACCCATTGTAAAATCTAATGTTTATAAATGCACCATTAAAGGAAATATTAAAGACTGTGTAGGAAATGTTGCTTCATTAGAAAATTCCGTAGCATTTGGATTACCTTTAGCAGCTTTGCCAAATGATGTGATAATTAACGAAATTCTTTTTGATCCTTCAACAAATGGAATTGAATTTGTAGAATTATATAATAGGAGTGATAAAATAATTAATTTAAAAGATTTACAGATTGGATCCATGGATACGATTACAGGTAAATTAATCAATACCGAAAAAATAACTGAAGATGGGCTCTTGTTTTTTCCAGAAACTTATCTCGTGCTTAGCGAAAACGGCTCGATAGTAAAAGAAAATTATCAAACGATTAATCAAGCAGGATTTTATGATGTTTCAAAATTGCCGAGCATGAACTCAGATGAGGGTATAGTGACATTGAGTGATAAAAATAATTCTATAATTGATCATCTCATTTATACCAAAAACATGCATTTCCCATTACTAGTAAACACAAAAGGAGTGTCGTTAGAAAGAATAGATTTTAATAGAGAAACTTTAGATAAAACCAATTGGAATAGTGCTTCCGAATCTGTTGGCTTTGCAACACCTGCTTATAAAAATTCACAATACCTTCATGCTAATTTTGGAAATGAAGTAAGCATTTCAAATCCTTTGTTCTCACCTGATAATGATGGCTATAATGATGTATTAAATATCAATTATAAGTTTAACGAATCAGGAAAAGTTGCCAATATGTTTATTTATGATAGTAAAGGAACGCAAGTAAAACATCTCATTAAAAATCAGCAGCTTCAACAAGAAGGCACTGTTAGTTGGAATGGAATTAATGATGAAAGCGAAAAAGCCCCCATCGGTATTTACGTTGTATATATTGAGTTATTTAATGTATCAGGAAAATTAAATAAATACAAATTAACCTGTACGTTAGGTGGAAAATTATAAATATTTTTTGTTTAATAAATGTTTCAAGATTTTTTAGCCTTAATATATCCAAGAAATTGCGTAGCCTGTGGCAATTATTTATTCAAACATGAAAATCAAATTTGCAATTATTGTTATCTAAATTTGCCTAAACTCCATTTTCATCAACAAGCGCAGAACCCTTTGGAGGACTTGTTTTACGGAAGAGTTAATGTAGAATTTGCCGCCAGTTATTATCTCTTTCATAAAAAAGGAAACGTTCAAAAACTGCTGCATGCGATTAAATATAAGGGTAATAAACAATTAGCCAAATTACTAGGAGTTTGGTTTGGAAAATATTTAAGCGACGAAGATAGATTAAAAACAGCTGATTATATTTTACCTGTTCCTTTGCATGAAAAAAAAATGAAACAAAGGGGATATAATCAAAGTGAAGAATTTGCGAAGGGATTATCAGAAGTATTAAATCTCAAAATTGATAACACCTATTTACAGCGCAAAAATTATACGATGACGCAAACAAGTAAAAGCAAATATGAACGTTGGGAAAATGTAGAAGAAGTTTTTGTTTTAAACAATCCAGATGTATTAAAAAATAAACACGTTGTTTTAGTTGATGATGTTATTACAACTGGCGCAACGCTTGGAGCTTGCTGCAATGCGTTAAATAAAGTGGAGGGAATTAAAATTTCTTTACTAAGTATTGCATGTGCAACTAAATAAACTTATTTCCAAAAATCATAATAATTAAACCATTGGTGAGGGTATTCTAAAACCATTTTCTCAACAGCAGAAACATATTTAGTTGCTAACACATTACAAACTTCTTCTAATTGAGCTTCACCTCTTACTTTTTCAACCGATATAAATTCTTTTACAGAAAACTCATAAGTGTGTTTATTTATTTTTACCGCAAATGCGATGCATAATGGAGCGCCAAATTTAGCAGCCATGATAAAAGGACCCAAAGGAAATTTAGCAGGCTTTCCAAAAAAAGGAATTGTAATAGTTTTAACACCTTCTCGATATCGATCTCCATGCATTACAACCAACTCGTTATTTGTAAAGGCTTTGTGTATTTCTATAATGTGACTTTTTGTTTCTTCATTAATTGCTATGACTTTAATTTTTTTTTCCTTCATCACATCATCCATGTATTTTTTAATATTCTCTTTTTCGTTGGAATACATTAAAATGTTAAATGCAGTATTGAGCCTATTCAAACCTTGTCCAGCAATTTCCCAATTACCAATGTGTGCACTCACCAATATGCCGCCTTTTCCATTTTTAGAAACTTCATCGAGTATATGGCCATTTTCATGAATAACCTTAAATGCATTTTTAACACCAGCCATCACGGCTACTTTGTCGATAATTGTTTGCCCCAAAATAAAATTATTTTTATACACAGAATACCAAGCTTTAAAATTTGAGTAACCATGCGCTATTTTAAAATATTCTCGAATAAAAATATTTGGTTTTGAAAACAAAAAATAATAAAAAGAGACAAAACGTAATAGAAAATAGGCGGGACTCAAACCAAATTTATTTAAAATAAATACAAAAATTTTAAAACCTAAAATTCTCCCTTTCGATTGCCCATCCCATTTATTTGCTTTTTTTTGGCTCATACCTTGTTATAAATAAAAAAAACAAAACACTTTGTGTTTTGTTTCAATAAAATACGATTTTATGTGCTTTAAATAGTTGATTTTTCCTCTACTTTTTTCTTGCAATAATTATAAAAATCTTGTAATGTATGAATTTCAACGAAATCTTCAGCTTTTACTTTAAACCCAAAATTACTTTCAATCACTACCACTAAATCGACATAATCTAAACTATCTAAATCGAGTGTTTCTCTTAAGTTAGCTTCTGGAATAATTTTAGCTTCTTCAACTTCAAATTCACTAACCAAAAAGTTATTTATAGTTTTTATGATTTCACCCTCTGCCATATTAATGGTGTTTTATTAAATTAAGGTATAAATTTACCTAAATTTTCTAATTATCAAAGTAGAATTTGTCCCCCCGAAGCCAAAAGAGTTGGACAATACAGTGTTTAAAGCAGATTGTTTGGTTTGTGAAATGATGTTAATTTTTTGAGAATATTCATCAGGATTCTCAAAATTAATATTTGGAGCTATAAAATCATTTTGCATCATTAAAATGGAGTAAGCAATTTCACTTGCTCCTGCCATCCAGCATTCGTGGCCAGTTAATGATTTTGTTGAGCTTACTGGAGTTTTAGAGCCAAACACTTTATGAATAGCTTGTGCTTCTACACCATCTCCACCTGGCGTTGATGTGGCGTGAGCATTGATGTAATCAATATCTTCAGAAAGGATGTTAGCTTGCTCTAGTGCCATTTCTAATGAACGGGTTTGTCCGTCAACACTGCTGTTACTAATATGGTCGCCGTTGCTTGAAAAGCCATAACCGATTACTTCTGCCAAAATATTGGCGCCACGTTTTTGCGCAGATTCTAAACTTTCTAAAATAACTGTTGCCGCACCGCCACTCGGCACTAAACCATCTCTATCTCTATCAAATGGTCGAGAAGCTTTAGTTGGTTCGTTTTCACGAATAGAAAACGCACTTAAGCCGTCAAAACTTCCAAAGGCGTTAACATTTACTTCCTGCGATCCTCCACAAATTACTTGTTTTTGCAAGCCCATTTTAATTAATAAATAGGCTATCCCTATTGAGTGAGAGCCACTGGCGCATGCTGCAGCAATGGTGAAGTTTATTCCTTTCAATTTAAAAATAGTAGATAAATTCATCGTGACAGTTGAATTCATACATTGAAAAGTTGCGCCAGAACCTATTAACGTTGTGTCTTTTTTAGCGCGCATGATGTCGTTTGCAGTGATGGTAGATTCCGCAACACTATCATTTCCATAAATGATACCAACTTTATTTTTTTCAATCCAATCCAAATCCATGCTTGCGCCTTTAAGGGCTTCGATGGTGGCCATGTAAGCATAATCTGTAGGTTCGCCAAGACTAATTCGCTGCCTTCTATCTAATAAACCTTTCAAAATAGGGCGCTCTAATATGCCTGTTAATGCTGATCGATAACCAATATCTTTTCTTTCCTGACTAAATCCAATACCAGATTTACCGTTAAATAGAGAATTTTTAACATCATCAATGTTTTTACCTAAACATGACCAAGTTCCAATTCCTGTGATAACTACCCTGTTCATTTTAAATCATTTTTAATATTGAATTAGTGGTTGAATTCAAATTCGATAATTTAGCTGTAAAGACCACCGTTCACAGAAATAACTTGACCAGTGATGTAACTTGCATCTTTGCCAACTAAAAAAGCAACGGCACCAGCAACTTCCTCAGGTTCTCCAAAACGATTCATAGGAATCATGTTTTTAAAGTCAGCCTCATTAACATCTTGAGTCATGTCTGTTTTTATAAATCCTGGCGCAACAGCATTTACTGTAATGCCTCTTTTTCCAACTTCTTGAGCCAAAGCTTTAGTCGCAGCAATAATAGCTCCTTTTGAAGCAGAGTAATTTGTTTGGCCTGTCATCCCTTTTAATCCAGAGAGAGAAACGATATTAACAATTCTTCCTTTTCGATTTCTAACCATGCTTTTTATAATATGACGTGTGACATGATAAAATCCGTCAACTGTAATATCCAAGACACGATTCCAGTCTTCAGGACTAATAAACACCATCAAGTTATCTTTTCGGATTCCAGCATTATTAATTAAAACGGAAATTGTTTTATCATTATTTTCGTTTATCCACTTTTCAATATGAGCATCCACTTCTTCAATTTTACTCACATCAAATTTCATTAAAATGGCATCAACTCCTTTTTCTTTAACGAGCGCTTGTGTTTTAGTTGCTTCATCATCATTAGACGTGTAGTTAATAATAATATGATAACCTAAGTCGGCAAGTCTTAAACAAATTGCTTTACCAATTCCTCTACTTCCACCTGTTATTAAAGCGTATTCCATAAGTTCCGTTATTTATAAAATTTCAATGTGATGATTAAAAATATAATTTTTCACGTTGTTAATGTCTTTATATTTGATGCTGTCTTCAACAAAACTTGGAAAAATTTTTCGTAAGTTTTTATAAGCATCTTTCGACTTTGAAGAAAGCTTATCTTCTATTTTTAAATAATCAATTGCTTGCAAGATGGTCATCCATTCAATGGCCAAAACTTCATAACTATTTAAGATCACTTTTTTACAAATCAATGCAGCGTTTGTGCCCATGCTAACAATATCTTGATTATCATTATTACTAGGAATACTATGAATATACATGGGATTAGATAACATTTGATTTTCTGCTGTGGTAGAGGTAGCTGTAAACTGAACGCCTTGCATGCCCAAGTTTAAGCCTAAAGTACCGAGGTTTACAAAAGGAGGTAAAATATTATTGAGTTTATTATTTAATAAAAAATTCAACTGTCTTTCTGCTAACATCGATAGTTTGGTGATGGCAATTTTTAATTTATCCATTTCAAGTGCGACGTAATCGCCATGAAAATTTCCACCATGATACACATTTTTACGTTCCCAATCTACAATGGGATTGTCATTGGCTGAATTTATTTCGCTTATCAAAACATCTTTGGCATATTTTATTGTATCTATGATTGGTCCAGCAATTTGAGGCACACAGCGGATTGAATAATACTCTTGCATTTTTTCAACGAGTACGTCTACTTCAATTTTTTGATTGTAATGATGTTCTTCTCTATTTTTTACCAATCGACTATCTTTTAAAGTTTCTTGCAGTGCTTTAGCAACAGCATTCTGACCAGCATGGTGCTTTACTTCGTTCAGTGGAGAAGAGTAGTGGTCATCAAAACTTTGAACAAGTTCCATAATTGTTGCGGAAGCTAGTAAACTCCAATTGATTAAATTTTGAGCATAAATAATATTTAACATCCCAATACCGCTCATGGCAGAAGTTCCATTCATTAAAGCTAAACCTTCTCTAATATGAATTTCCATCGAAGTGATATTTTCTTTTTTGAAAACTTCTGCTGTTGAACAAACTAAACCATTGTAATAAACCTCACCTTCTCCAATTAAAGTTAAAGCAAGATGTGCAAGCTGAACCAAATCGCCGCTGGCTCCTAAGCCGCCATGTTCATAGATTACTGGGGAAATATTTTTATTGATGAGATCTTTAATTAAGAGTAAAGCATCCGGATGTATGCCTGCATAACCTTGCATCAGAGTGTTGAGACGAGCCAGCATGATGGCTTTACAGTCAATTTCTGGAATTGGATTACCAGAACCTGAAGAATGACTACGAATTAAGTTAAATTGTAATTTTATTTGATCGTCATGATTAATTCGATACTGAGCCATTGGACCAAATCCAGTATTGATGCCGTAGATTAGTTTTTCACGGGTAAATTCTTTCAGGAAATAATGACTACGATAAACTTTTCGTGAAGCTTCTTCATCTAATTTGACTTCTATATTATTGATTAAAATTTCGTAAAAATCTGAACAAGAAATTTTTTGACCTCCTATATTTATCATAACTATTTCTGCAATTTGCAATATTAGTAAAAAAATGTATGGCAGTTGTGCCAAAGTAATTAAACTTTTGAGAAATAAACATTTGGAATTTTAAAAATTATATCTCATCATATATCAATGCGCAGAAACTATATTCAACTAGTTTTAAGAAATTCGTAAAATTATTTTCACTTTGCATCAAGAGTTGTGATTCATATTTCATTAACGCAACGTGAAAAACATGGTGCAATTTTTTTTAAATAAATTTTGTATTTAAATTTAAGCATTAGTCATCAGTAAAGACGGCAGTATTAGAATAAATCTGAGTCTGGAAAAAAGTACTTTGATAAAAGAAAATTGAATTAATTTTTTATTTGAATGCTAATCGTTCTTATTGAATCGCTAGTTTGTGTAATAAAAATTCTCCTTTAATTTGTTTTACCAGGATAAACGTTTAAAGCTTCTTTTAAACAAATCAAAGCATTTTTTAAATCGTCAATTTTTAAAACATACGCCAAACGAACTTCGTTGAAGCCAGCTCCAGGAGTAGAATAAAAGCCGGTTGCAGGAGCCATCATCACAGTTTGATTTTGAAACGTAAATTTTTCAAGAAGCCATTGACAAAATTTATCAGCATCATCTATTGGCAATTGAGCAATGCAATAAAATGCACCGCTTGGTTTAGGACAAAAAACACCATCAATTTTATTGATCTCTTCTATCACAAAATCTCTTCGGGCAATGTATTCTTTTTTTACATTTTCAAAATAGGATGTTGGCGTATCTAAAGCGGCTTCTGCCCCAATTTGTCCATAACTCGGTGGAGACAAGCGGGCTTGTGCAAATTTTAAAGCGGAAGAAATAACTTCTTTATTTTTACTAATTAAAGCACCTATCCGCGCTCCACAAGCACTGTAACGTTTAGAAATAGAATCTAATAACACGACATTATTTTCGATACCTTCCAAATGCATTACGGAAACATATTCTTTGTTGTCGTAGCAAAACTCACGATACACTTCGTCACTTAATAAAAATAAATCGTGTTTTTTTACCAAATCTCTTAAGGCCAGCAATTCTGTTTTAGAATACAGATAACCCGTTGGATTACCTGGATTACAAATCATAATACCTTTTGTATTGGGTGTAATTAATTTTTCAAATTCTGATATTGCTGGTAATGCAAAACCTGTTTCAATAAAGCTACGAACAGGGATAACTTTTACATCAGATGATTTAGCAAATCCATTGTAATTCGCATAAAATGGTTCTGGAATAATCACTTCATCTCCGACATTAAAACATGTTTTCATTGCAATTTCAATGGCTTCGGAGCCACCACAAGTTATGATGATTTCATTGGAATTTATGTGAATGTTATACCTTTCATAATAATGACACAATTTTTTTCGATAGCTCTCATTTCCAGCACTGTGGCTGTATTCTAATACTTTAAAATGAGTGTTTTTAACAGCATTTAAAAAAGATTCTGGTGTTTCAATATCAGGTTGACCAATATTTAAATGATAAATTTTTGTGCCTCTTTTTTTTGCATCTTCAGCAAAAGGAACCAGTTTACGAATTGGAGAAGCAGGCATTTCAATTGCCTTAGTTGAAATATGTGGCATGGTGAAAGTGTATTTTTTTTATAAATCGTGCAAAAATAAACAAATATCACAATATACAGTGAGCGTTTTTTATGGCGTTAAAAAAAGGATAAATTTGCATATACTTTTGATGAATTGATGTAATGATTGTAAATAAACGAAAAATTATAAATGATCCCATTTACGGATTCATTACTTTACACAATGATTTGGTTTTTGATTTAATTAATCATCCTGTTTTTCAACGTTTACGACGCATTAAACAATTGGGATTAACCAATTTGGTTTTTCCTGGCGCCTTGCACACCAGATTTCACCACGCTATTGGAGCGATGCATTTAATGTCTGAAGCTTTGTTAGTTTTGAAATCAAAGGGTTTGAAAATAACAGATGAAGAAACCGAAGCTGCTATCATTGCAATATTATTGCACGACATCGGTCATGGTCCATTTTCTCATGCTTTGGAACATACCATTGTAAAAGGAATTAATCATGAAGATATATCAATGATGTTAATGAATGAGTTGAATGATGTTTTTAAAGGAAAATTAACATTGGCCATTCAAATTTTTAAAGGCACATATGATAAAAAATATTTACATCAACTCGTTTCAAGTCAACTAGATATGGATAGATTGGATTATTTGAAAAGAGATAGTTTTTTTACTGGAGTTTCTGAAGGGGTGGTAAGTAGCGAACGAATTATAAAAATGTTGAATGTAGCAAATGGAGAATTGGTTATTGAATCCAAAGGCATTTATAGTGTTGAGAAATTTTTAATTGCTCGCCGTTTAATGTATTGGCAAGTGTATTTGCACAAAACAGTTTTAAGCGCAGAAAATTTATTGGTAAAAATTTTAAAACGTGCCAAAGAAATTTCGCTCAAAGGAACCGATTTATTTGCAACACCTGCTTTGTCAGTTTTTTTGAAAAATAATTTTAAAAAGAAAGATTTTACTTCAAACAAAGATTTACTTAAACAGTTTGTTCAATTAGACGATTATGATATTATGACTTCTGTAAAAGTTTGGGCAAATTGTAGTGATAACATCCTTTCTTTACTCTGTAAAAATTTAATTGATCGCCATTTATTTAAAATTGAATTACAAAACACCAAGTTTAAACTATCTTATATTAAATTATTACAAGAAAAAGTTGTAAAGAAATATAAGGTTTCAGAAAAAGAATTGCCTTACTTGGTTTTTTCTGACAGCGTTATCAATAGCGCTTATAACTCTTCGGAAATAAAAATCAATATTTTATATAATGATGGTACTTTGATTGATGTAGCAAAAGCCTCCGATCAACTTAACATTAAAATGCTTAGCAAAAAAGTAAAGAAATATTTTATTTGTTATCCAAAAAATCTGTAGCGGATTATTAATAAATTACAAGCAATTATCTGTGATGGCATGGCAATGAAAGTGCATGAGTAAATATCACAGGAAACAAATTTGAAGACAATTAAATTACAATCTACATAATAAAAATTACATGCAGGTATTTAAATTTGGTGGCGCATCCGTTAAAGATGCGGAGGCGATAAAAAATGTAGCGGAAGTATTAAAGCAATTTCCGAATCAAAAATTAACCATTGTGATTTCAGCAATGGGAAAAACAACCAATGCTTTAGAAAAACTTACTAACGCTTTTTTTTATAAAACTGAAAATCCAAAAGAAATTTTAGAAGAAATTAAACAATTTCATTTTACCATTTGTAATCAATTATTTTTAAACGCATCACATCCTATTTTTATTGAGCTTGAAAATGCTTTTGTTGAATTATACTGGGCTATTGAGGATGAAGCAACTCATAACTATGATTTTGAATATGACCAAATAGTTAGCATGGGCGAAATTATTTCAACTAAAATAGTTTCTGCATATTTGAATGACATAGGTTTAAAAAACAAATGGATTGATGCGAGGGGTTTAATTCAAACCGATAACACATATCGTGAAGGAAAAGTAGATTATTATTTAACAGAACAACTGATAAAAAATCAACTTGAACCTCTTTTTAAAAATTTTGATTTGGTTATTACGCAAGGATTTATTGGGGGAACATCCGAAAACTTTACAACCACTTTAGGCAGGGAAGGATCTGATTATACAGCCTCCATTTTAGCCTATTGCTTAAATACAGAAAGCGTGACCATTTGGAAAGATGTGCCAGGAGTTTTGAATGCAGACCCTAAATGGTTTAATAAAACTGAAAAAATAGATCAACTGAGTTACTTGGATGCCATTGAATTAACTTATTATGGAGCCACAGTCATACATCCAAAAACAATAAAACCACTTCAAAATAAAAAAATTCCGCTGAAGGTAAAATCATTTTTAAGTCCCAAAGAGGATGGAACTTTGATTCATGACGGAGAAAAAAGATTGAATATTCCGTCCTATATTTTTAAAGTGAACCAAGTTTTAATTTCGATGCAGCCAAAAGATTTTTCGTTTATTGCCGAAGATAATTTGAGTGATATTTTCGAAATTTTTGCATCATGTGGTGTAAAAATAAACCTAATGCAACTTTCTGCTATCAGCTTTTCTGTTTGCTGCGATGATGATGAAACTAGAATAAAAAATTTAGAAACAAAGCTTCAACAAGCTTTTAATATTAAGAATAATTCAAACGTTGAGTTAATGACCGTGCGATATTATACAGAGGATATTATAAAAACTTTAACTAAAGATAAAATTATTTTGTTAGAGCAGCGCAGCAGATACACCGTACAAATGATTATGCAAAATGACTCTACTGTTAAATATTAAAAAATGACAAATATAACCACGCCTCCTGAAACAATTATTAATCAAGAAGAAGAGAGGAAAGACCCTGTTAAAATAACGTTGATTGAATTCAACGAAACTGAATATTTTGAATCTGATTTTTTCGATTTTAATCAATGTATTTCTCACGTGAAGCCTCATATGGTTAAATGGATTAATGTTGAAGGCGTTCATAAAATTGAATTGGTTGAGCAAATTGGAAAAATTTATAATATTCATCCTTTAACACTCGAAGATATTATTCATTTAGATCAAAGACCTAAGTTTGAAGATTATGACCATTATGTAATTGCCATTATGAAAATGATTAGTTATTCAAACCAAGTTGACTCCGAACAATTAGCCATTATGCTTTTAGAAAATACTGTCATTTCTTTTCAAGAACCACAAGGTGGAGATGCTTTTGATATCATCAGAAATAGATTAAGATCAGGTAAAAGTAGACTTAGAAAACTTGGCGCAGATTATTTAGCTTATTCATTGATGGATTCGGTTGCTGATTGCTATTTTACCTGTATTGAAAAAATTGGAGATAAGATTGAGGAAATTGAAGAAGATATTATCGATGACACTGATAAAAAGTCTTTATTAGAACTTTATCATTTAAAGCGTGAAATGATTTATTTGCGAAAGCAAGTTTGGCCGCTGAGAGACATGATTAATAATATGATTCGGTCAGAAACAAATTTAATGAATCCTTCCACAGACATTTATTTGAGGGATTTGAGCGATCATGTCACAAGAATTATTGATACTGTTGAAACCTACAGAGATTTATTGTCAGGCATCATGGATATATACTTAAGCACTAACGCTAATAAAATGAATGAAGTGATGAAGGTGTTAACAATCATGTCTTCAATTTTTATTCCAGTTACTTTTATAGTTGGCGTTTATGGGATGAATTTTGATTATATGCCAGAGTTAAAAAGCAGAAATGGATATTTTATCGTTTGGGGAATTATGATTTCGATTATTAGCGGATTGATTTTTTATTTTAAAAAAAGAAAGTGGATGTGATTAATTTAAATTGTAATAAAACCGCAATCCTAAACCGTTTTGTAATTTAAATCTGGGATCATATCCAATGCTAATTCTGTCGTAAGATGGTGAATAAAGAATTTGCATTGAATATTTTGGATTTATATTAAAATTTAGGCCGATACCGCCAAACGCACCGATGCCAGCACCAACTAAATATTGACCAATATAATAATTAAAAGGTGGTTGGTTGTAAGCGCCCATCAAATCAATATTGATGGGATTTGCGCCATTATTCAAGGGGCTATTTAAATAGGCATTATTTTTTTGTGCCTTAGAAAATATAATATTCAAACCACCCTCTACCACAACATTTATTTTTTCGTTTTTGCCAATAATCTTTTGATATCCTAACTGCATCATTAATCGCTGTTCAGCACCAGTAACAGTAAACTGATTGAGTTTGATTTGGTTGTTAAACCCATTTATTGAAGCCAAAGACGTGATGGTAAATTTTCCATTCACTACTAATTTAGATGCATTGATGTTAAATATGATGTTAGTTTTTTTATCTATTTGATAGCGCGTGTTTAAACCTACCATATAGGTTGTTGTATATCTTAAGTTTGCAGGCATGTCTTTTTCGCTAAAACTCCAATCCTGATGATTCACATTTAATAATTCAGCTATTAAATCTCTACGGGTATATCCACCGCCATAAACATTTACAATTTGATTGTACAATAAACTATTTGAGAATGTATTACGTTGCCCATTAACATCAAACCCATATCCATCATATAGATTGGCAGTATTTTTATTAGCCCAAAACGCTCCTATATAAATGCCTGCGTGAAATCCTTTCGTCCTTACCGAGGTATTATTTTCGTTCACAGCAAATTCATTTTCCTGAGAATAAATGTTTAGGCCTAAAAAAAATTGAGAGATGAGTATGATTTTAATTTTCACTTTCAAATTTAAGATTTTTTGATTAAAGATATAAGCCAACTTAAGATTAGGTATAATTTTCATTTCTCTCATAAAAAAATTCCATCCTTGTTAATTTAGCCCTCTCTAGCGCAAGCATTAGCGCAGCGGTGCTTGTGCTTTAGTAAACCAAACTATCGTTTTTAGCGCCCTTGTTTGTGTTTTCACCATTACTGTTCTGAAGATTTATGTTAGGTGGAAACCCCAATATTTCAGGTAGTTTAGCAGAATTACCCCCATTTAGTTCAATAATCAATTTCACTATTTCATACTCTAACTCTCTTGCAAATTTTTGTTTAGCCATTTTAAAACTATTAAGTTTATTTAGCTTTTTATAAACTAGCAGTAAGATTGCTACAATTAAAGTAGAGTATAAAACTA
>JBKDJY010000130.1:0-16712 GCA_046345275.1 Bacteroidota bacterium | reverse complement strand
GCTGAATCTATTGCTCAGCAATGATTTTGAGTCCATTTCCTTTTGAAGTTTAGGTAAGATAAGACTTCTAAGCTATGGAATCTATTTTTATGGGGAATCTTTATTTCGTGCTTTTACACTTTATAAGTGATTTATTTCACTAATAATCATGGTTTTATGAAATATTTGAATTATTTTTGGGGAAACTCCAGTAATATTTAATTTCATTTTATATCTTTAGAATAAAGCAAAAAAGGAATTGATGGTTTGCGAAGTTTCAATTTTCTGAAAACAAAAAAGTGATTTATTTGATGACGACAATTTTCTTATGAATGTTGTTTTTGTGACTGGTAATTCGCAAGGTATAAACTCCAGGAATGACTTCTGGAAAAGAGATATTGCTTTTTGGTTCCAAGGGAATAACAATTCCAGATGGACTAATAAGAATCATTTGCGTGATATTTTCATCGGAATAAACAGCTAAGTTTTCATTTACTCTTATGGGATTTGGTGAAATTATAAAATGTTTGGGTTTGTTTTCAGCTAATCCTGTAATTGTATTTTGATTGATTACACCAATTGCATCCAAGTCAAAGCCAGAAGTGCCAAATGGAGTAGGCCAAGGATCATTGATGATGTTGTTATCACTATCGCGAGTTGCGTATAAGTTGTTAATAGAGCCAATACAATCTATGATTTTCACATGTGTAATGGCGTTTTTATTAAGTAATGGATGGTCGTTAATTTCACTCAAATCAAAAGGAGTTCCAAAAGCTGCTTGATACTTTCCAGCTAAATGATGTATGTTTGTTGCATCCAGGAAATCAAAAGGCCCAATTTGAACAGAAGGACTTGTTAAAGAATGTGATGGAAACCGAAAAAAATTAACGCCATCACTACTTACTTCAACAAATGCAAGTTCTAAAAACAAGCCATCGAAACTATTTTCAAACACTGCAAAATCATTGCCGTTTCCATTTTTAATAGAAAAAGGAAATTGACAGATGGCAATGCCACTATCTCCTAAACTAACCACGCCATTTGTTTGTGCTTTGCCCAAAGCCAAAGTATGATCTCCTGCATTTGCAAGGCCCAGCGCTTTATCTCCAATATTTTGATAACCTCTGATAATGGTGCAGCTATTAGCCCAATTAACAAACGCTGAACTATCCTTGTGCATGGCTTTAGTACCAATGATTCCAGCAGCTGGCGAATATGGTTGAGCGATTGCATCATCAAATGAAAAAAAAGAAACAATTATCAATAGCAATGTTTTATTTTTCACATTTCCTTTAATGAAAAGTGTAACATAGGGATGATGACAGTTAAAAAAATTAATCAAATCAAATTGCTTATGGAGTAGATAAAGAAACAGGTAAAATTTTGCCATTATAGTAATGATGACCTTTTGTGGTAAAATCAAAAATGTATTCTGCCATTTGCTCAGGTTCAATTGGTGCAACATATCCAGGGAACGCTTCTTTTAACATCTCAGTTTGCACTGCCCCAAGGGCCAAACAATTAACTGAAATATTTTTTTCTTTAAATTCTTCGGCCATACACTCAGTTAAACTAGCAATAGCTGCTTTCGAAGAGCTATATGAAGAAAGTCCGGCAAATTTAACACTTCCTTGAAAGCCGCCAATACTGCTAATGTTTACAATGTGCGATGTTGTTTTTTTACCAAGCAGTGAAAGTAATTGTTGAGATAAATAAAAAGGCCCAAATACATTGACTTGATATGTTTTTTCTAAATCAGCATAGAGAATTTCTTCAAAGTGCTTATTTACAAGTGTTCCAGCATTATTAATTAAAAAATCAATGGTTTCAAACTTCTCTTTAATCGCAAAAACAGTTTTGTCTATGCTGGTTTTTGAACTTAAATCGGTCGTTATAATCTGTAAATTGTTATTTGAAAGCGCTTCAAGTGCTTCAATGCTGCGAGTTAAAGCAATGACTTTATAATTGGCATTTAAAAATAATTTGGTTAACTCAAATCCAATTCCTCTGCTAGCTCCGGTAATAATCACATTCATATGAAAAATGATTTAATAATTAATGACTTGTTCCATAATTTTTTCAGGAAGTTCCCTATCTTCATATTGCTGTGTTCGCAATTGTGGTTCAAAACCAGCTTCTTGAATTGCATTTTGAATGGTTTTATAGGTGAAGCGATGGGGAGCCCCTGCCACACTTACAACATTTTCTTCAATCATGATACTCCCAAAATCATTTGCTCCAGCGTGTAAACAGATTTGAGCAGTTTGTTTGCCAACCGTTAACCATGAGGCTTGAATGTTTTCAATATTTGGCAACATTATTCTGCTAAGCGCAAGCATGCGAATGTATTCATCATCACTCACTGAGTTTTTTATCCCTTTAACCCGTTTTAATAAAGTTCCATCATCTTGAAAAGGCCAAGGAATAAAGGCCAAAAAGCCCTTGGCATTTTGTGGTTTTTCTGCTTGGACATCGCGTATCCAAACCAAATGTTCAAATCGCTCATAAATAGTTTCAACATGTCCAAACATCATGGTAGCGGATGTGGTTATATTTAATTGATGGCAGGCACGCATCACTTCTAACCATTCTCTTCCAGTACACTTTCCCTTTGAGATTAAGCGCCTGACCCTATCGTTTAATATTTCTGCGCCAGCACCAGGCAAGCTGTCCATCCCTGCATCTAACAATGCTTTTAAAACTTCTGTGTGGGTTGATTTTTCTAACTTGGTAATGTGTGCTATCTCTGGTGGCCCTAAAGCATGCAATTTTAAAGAAGGGTACAATGCTTTGAGTTCTTTAAACAAATTAACATAATAACTTAATCCTAAATCTGGGTGATGCCCACCTTGTAGCAATAATTGTTCTCCGCCCAATTCAAAAGTTTCTTCAATTTTTTTCTTATAAGTGTCTATCGATGTGATGTAGGATTCGGGATGTCCAGGGATTCTATAAAAATTACAAAATTTACAATTTGCAATACATACATTGGTTGTATTGACGTTTCTATCAATAATCCAAGTTACTTTTTTTGAATTATTTTTTTTGATTTGCCGTATTTCATTTGCTACAAACATCAAGTTTGGGGTAGCTGCATTTTCGTATAAAAAAACGCCCTCTTCAATGGTTAAAAATTCAAGGCGAAGAGAGCGCTGTAACAAAGATGAAACGTTCATGTGATTTACTAATATGTAGCAAAAATACGAAAATTATATGAACGGCAGCTGCTTTTCCGCTATTGTTGGTATTTTTACCAACAAGGACACTAACAAGTCAGATAAGAATATTTAAGAGCGAAGGGAATATTTAAAACCAATCGTTGCAATTATAAATGACAACCCAATTATTATTCTTAATTTTTTATTCATTTATAAAATTAAAGTGAGTCCTAAAAACTCAAATCAATTGTTTAATTGGAATGACTTTTACTTTCTGGACTTTTAACTAAAGTATCAATTGTTGTGTGAGAAGAAGTGCTGTCAACAGTGCTTTCTTCAGATTTTATAGGTGTTGTTTCAGATTGATGATTTGAGGAATGTTCTTTTTCTGTTGCTGAAATGTTTTCGTGATGATTTTCTTGCGAATCATGATGTTTATTGTCACACGTACTTACAGCCAACAAAATCAAAAAGATGGTTACCAAAGCCAGGATTTGAGGCGTACGAAATTGAACTTTTTTTGGTTCAGCAGCATGATGATGGTCATTGTTAGTTGAGCTCATAAACTTTTAAATTAATTTTTCTGTAAAAATATATTAATTATCGATTATTTAAAATTATTGCACATTAAATTTTAAACTTTGTTGTTGATTTGATAAAGTTACTGTTAAAATGTATACGCCTTTGGCTAACTCTGAAATATCAATGTGATGGATAGCAATGTTTTCATCATTTTTGTTAAACAATTTTGACAAAATAATTTTTCCTTCTAAATCTGATATTGTCGCTTTTAATAAATCATTATTTTTTGGAACAACCAATGTAATTTCATTACTTGAAGGATTGGGAAATATATTTATCATGAAAGGATTTGATTCTTTTTCTTGCAACCCAACAATTGTTCTTTCATTATCTCGATAGCGATATTGCGTTGGAGTAAAAAAAGTTCCGAAAATATTTCCTGCAATTTCAAAATAAGGAATTCGTTCTCCTAATGTAAGCCACTGGTATTTTCTCTCGTAATTTGGAAGGCCTATTTTATTGAAGGGTGAAGGGAGAGCTTTAATCGTGATGGTGTCAATTGAATATTGAGTTGTAACGACCCTCAAACAATTAGCCGTTCCATAAGGTGTCGTAATTGTTCCCCAGCCATCCGCCAATGTGATGCGATAACCTTGTTTTTTGTAGGTAAATGGAATTAATGAATTTGAAGGTGTTGTTAAACTAAATGTGGTAGAATCTCTATCTAAATAATTTAAGGGAAATTTGTATAATTCATCTTCATCAGAAAACGTGACGCCAATTGGTATACCAGCCAGCGATAATCCTAAACCTTCTGAATTAAAAGAGCTTGTACCGTTTTTTTTATAAAAACTATAAATATTTTGAATGGAAAATCCAGGAATATTTATTGGGAGAGAATCAAGAATTTTTTCGCCATATTTCGGCGGAAAAAAATAAAAGAAATAAGGCGTTAAAAGAGCAGATTTAAATTCACGAATTCCTTGACTAATTGGTTTCAACGTATCAAAATGCCAATTGTAATTTGCTCCTGTCAATGTATAATTTCCAACGCTATTGATGGAGGCATTACTATATCGAAAATTATCATTGGATAAAGGCATTTGAGCAGACGTGATTGAAATTTGAGATTTCAAACCAATTGAAAATAAATAAAACAGACCCAAAACAAATACATGTTTCATCATCAAGCTTTTATAAAATTTAAAACCTCTATTATATTAACCTCTTTTTAAAATAAGGTTATCCTTTCATGTCTTGTATATCAAGCATCCCAATTGGTTTTCCATTTTCGGTTACTACAATGGTGTCCACATTTGTTTTTTTAAACAAGACATTGGCGTCATTCAATAAAACATTTGAGTCTATTGTGATGGGCTTTCTATAGTCTAAGTCTGCTAAATTTTTTGTTAAAATATCTCTGCCTTTTTCTCCAATTAATTTGCGAAGGCTTCCATCAGTAAAAACACCTTTAATGCTTCCATCAGATTTTATGACTGTTACAGCTCCAAATCCAAATTCTGTCATTTTCACAATTGCCTCAGTTACCGAAATGCTTTCTTTTACCAAAGGATTCGTGGTTTTAATCGCTTCTTTCACTTTTACCATCATTAAGCGGGTATCTTGAATAAATTGATCGGTACCAAGTGTTGTAAAATTGTTTTCGGTTAATTGTCTAATGATTTTTAAAGGAACTGTAATGGTGTGAACGCCAATATTTATAGCATTTCTAACATGTTCGGCATGTCGAACAGATGAAAACATAATTTTTGTATCATAGCCATAAACTTCAACAGCATCAACGCATTGCTCAACGAGCGATAAAGCGTCATGCCCTTGATCTTGCAAGCGACCAACTAATGGACAAACGTAAGTTGCACCAGCTTGCATAGCCATATAAGCTTGCTGCAAAGTATAAACCAGATGTACATTAACCAAATATCCCTTGTCACGTAATATTTTACAAGCCCGAACGCCTTCTAGAGATACTGGAATTTTGAATACAGTTTTTTTTGGATCCAATCCTAAAGCAAGCTGACGCTCAGCTTCTGCCAACACTTCTTCTGCTGTATTTCCTAATGCTTCAATTTGAAGAATAGGCACAATTTTACTTAATTTTAAGATGGTGCCATCAATATCAGTAATGCCTTCCTTCTGCATAAAGGTTGGCGTAGTAGTTAATCCATTTAAAAAACCAAGTTTAAAACCTTCTTCTATTTCTTTAAGGTTAGCCGAATCTAAATATAATTCCATGTTTTATTATTTATTTATGTCAAATATAAGTTTTTTATTTTGGATTTTTTCTCTCATGCATAACGTGCTCTTTAGATATTTGTCGAAGCAATGAGATATAAAAAATTAGTTTTCAATCGCAATAACGCCAGGCAAAGTTCCTTTTTCAATGTATTCTAATAAAGCGCCGCCGCCTGTGCTCACATAACTTACTTTCTTGGCTAAATGGTATTTATTGATTGCTGCAACACTATCACCACCTCCAATAAGGCTATAAGCGCCGTTTTTTGTCGCTTCACAAATAGCAAAGGCAATTTCTTTAGTTCCTTTTTCAAAATTACTCAATTCAAAAACACCCATTGGGCCATTCCATAAGATGGTTTTTGATTTTTTAATAATTTCAGAATATGTTTTTATAGTTTCTTTACCAATATCCAATCCCATCCAGCCGTCTGGAATATCATTCATGAGAGAAGGTTTTGTTTCAGCCTCATTGCTAAAACGGTCAGCTAAAATGACATCCGTAGGAATATGAATGCTAACACCTTTTGCTTTCGATTTTTTCAATAAATCCTTTGCTAAATCTAACTTATCATCTTCGCATAAAGACGAACCAATTTTTCCGCCTAAAGCTTTAACAAAAGTAAAAGCCATTCCGCCACCAATAATTATATGGTTTGCTTTATGCATGAGTTGTTCGATGATTAAAATTTTATCACTTACCTTTGCTCCCCCAACAATAGCTGTAAATGGTAATTCAGCATTATGAATGACTCTATTAATACTTTCAACTTCATGAGCCATCACATAACCAAAACATTTTGCAGATGATTTAAAAAAATTTGCAATCACTGCGGTTGAAGCATGGGATCGGTGAGCAGTTCCAAATGCGTCATTGACGTAGATATCACCATGCTTGCTTAATTTTTCCGCAAAGTCAATTTCTCCTTTTTCTTCTTCTTTATAAAAGCGTAAATTTTCTAATAATAATATTTGTCCAGGTTTTAAGTTTGAAGATAATTTAAATGATTCTTCTCCTATACAATCATTTACGAATGCAACGGGCAAATCAACTAAACTAGAAATGGTTGAAACAAGATGCTTTAATGAAAACTTATTTGTTGGTCCGTCTTTTGGCCTTCCTAAGTGGGACATTAATATGACACTTCCACCAAGTTCAATAATTTTTTTGATGGTAGGAATCGCTGCTGTTATTCTTGTTGTGTCGGTTATCTCAAACTTATCATTTAAAGGCACATTAAAATCAACCCTTACGATGGCTCGTTTATTTAAAAAATTTAAATTATCAATGGTTTTCATTTTTTAATTTTTGTCGGCAAAAATAGCTTAATTTTATTAAAATACTTTATTCATGCTTTTAATATGTAAGTACTGCATTTAAATGTTTTATCTTTATCAAATGTTTAAAAAAATAATCTTTATTCCTTTATTTTTCGCGGTTTTATTTTCTTGTTCTCCAAAAAAGAAAGAAGTTGATTTAATTATTTATAACGGAAAAATTTATTCGGTAGACTCTGCTTTTACAGCTTATGAGGCCATGGCTGTGAGTGACGGAAAAGTAATTGAACTAAATACAAATACGCAAATATTAAATAAATATATTTCAAAAAACATTGAAAATGTTTTTGGCAAATCGGTTTTTCCGGGATTTATTGATGCTCATTGCCATTTTTTAAGCTACGGATTGGGTTTATGCCAGGTCAATCTTGTAGGCACCAAATCGTTTGATGAAGTTGTAAGCAGGGTTGTAAATTTCAATAAGAATAATACTTTATATAAAAACAGTTTACCAAATACACGAAGCAAATGGATTATAGGAAGGGGCTGGGATCAAAATGATTGGCTTATAAAACAGTTTCCTACTAAAAAATTTTTAGATTCTTTATTTCCGCATACACCTATAATATTAAAAAGGGTTGATGGCCATTCTGCTTTAGTCAATAATGAAGCCCTTCGCATCGCAAATATCACAAAACATAGTTTTGTTAACGGAGGTCAAATTGTTTTAAGTAAGGGAGAATTAACTGGAATTTTAGTTGACAACGCCGTTGATTTGGTAGTAAATAAAATCCCACCCCCATCTATAGAACAAATAAAACAAGCATTATTAGCTGCTCAAGAAAATTGTCTGAAAGTAGGATTAACAACAGTTGACGACGCTGGTTTAATGAAAAATGACATTGATGTCATTGAGGAATTACAAAAATCAGGAACGCTAAAAATGAGAATATATGCAATGCTTAGTGATAGTATGCCAAACTTCAATTATTACTTGAATAGAGGACCTTATAAAACAGAAAGATTAAATGTTTGTTCATTTAAATTTTATGCGGATGGCGCCTTAGGTTCGAGGGGCGCTTGTTTGTTAGAAAACTATCATGATAAACCAAATTGGAAAGGATTTTTACTAAATAAAAAAGAACATTTTGTTTACTATTCTAAAATTTTGGCAAAGAAAGGTTTTCAAATGAACACACACTGCATAGGCGATTCAAGTGACAGAGTGATCGCAAAAATTTATAACGATGCTTTAAATTCAAAGCCTCTTTCACTTAATCGATGGAGAATTGAACATGCACAAGTAGTTAATAAAAATGATTTAAAAAAATTTCACAACATCATACCTTCCGTTCAACCAACTCATGCTACAAGCGATATGTATTGGGCAAAAGATAGATTAGGAGAAACTATCGTTAAAACTGCATATGCATACAAGGACTTACTTAAATCGGCAGGATTACTTGCTCTTGGAACTGATTTTCCAGTAGAAGATATTTCTCCTTTTAAAACTTTTTATGCGGCAGTGGCTAGAAAAGATTCTAATGGATTTCCTGAAAATGGATTTCAAATTGAAAACGCTTTGTCTAGGCAAGAAACAATAAAAGGGATGACCATATGGGCCGCATATGCCAATTTTGAAGATAAAGAAAAAGGGAGTTTAGAAAAGGGCAAGTATGCAGATTTTATTATTCTCAGTGATGATATTATGACGTGTGATATAAACAAAGTACTGACAACATATGTTATATCAAGTTATATCAATGGAGAAAAAGTATATACTCTTAACAAATAATATCTAACTGTTTTTTATAAAATGGGATATAAAAGTTTAAAAGATTGTCTGAATGATTTAGAAAAAAACGGGAATTTAATACGGATTAAAGAGGAGGTTGATCCTAATCTGGAAATGGCCGCCATTCATTTAAGAGTATTTGAAATGAAAGGACCGGCTTTATTGTTTGAAAATGTAAAGGGCTGTGAATTTCAGTGTGCAAGTAATATTTTTGGAACTTTAGATAGAAGTAAATTTATTTTTAGAGATACGTTTTCTAAAATTCAAATCCTCATTGATTTGAAAAACAACCCCATTAAAATATTTAGCAATCCATTTAAATACCTTAATATAGCCATAACTGCGCTATCCTCACTACCATTAAAAAATCCCTTTCGAAAACCAGTATTATATAAGGAAATAAGTATAGACCAATTACCCTTAATAAAACATTGGGAAAAAGATGGCGGTGCATTTATTACCCTACCTCAGGTATATACAGAAGACATCGACAGGCCAGGAATATTGAACGCGAATATTGGGATGTATCGCGTTCAATTAACTGGAAATGAGTATATTTTAAATAGGGAAATAGGATTACATTACCAGCTGCATAGAGGCATTGGCGTACATCAAACCAAAGCTAATAAACTAGGAAAGCCCTTAAAGGTTTCTGTTTTTATTGGCGGTCCTCCAAGTCATACTTTAGCTGCCGTCATGCCATTGCCAGAAGGCTTAAGTGAAGCCACTTTTGCTGGAGCTTTAGGAAAAAGACGGTTTAGATATATTTATAAAGACGGCTTTTGCGTTAGCACGGATGCAGATTTTGTAATTACGGGCGAAGTATTTCCAAATGAAAATAAACCCGAAGGCCCTTTTGGCGATCACTTAGGATATTATAGTTTAAAACATGAATTTCCTTTACTGAAAGTTCATAAAGTGTATCATCGAAAAGATGCAATATGGCCATTTACTGTTGTAGGAAGACCCCCACAAGAAGATACGAGTTTTGGAGAATTGATCCATGAATTAACTGGAGAAGCCATTAAACTTGAACTGCCAGGCGTTAAAGAAGTTCACGCAGTGGATGCCGCTGGAGTCCATCCGTTGCTATTGGCGCTCGGTAGTGAGCGCTATACGCCATATCATCCAACAAAACAGCCGGCAGAATTATTAACTCAGGCCAATCTTATTTTAGGTAAAGGCCAGTTAAGTTTGGCGAAGTTTTTATTTATCACTGCTGATGATAACCATAAAATTTCAACGCATCACGAAAAAGATTTCTTTAAACATTTGCTTGAGCGTGTCGATTTAAAAAGAGATTTGCACTTCTATACAAATACCAGCATGGATACGCTAGATTATAGTGGGACATCTTTAAACACAGGAAGTAAACTAGTTGTGGCTGCATATGGAGATAAAAAAAGAGAATTAGGAATTACGCTTAGTAATCATTTTAAAACATTAAAAACTTTTTCAAATCCAAATATTGTTTTTGATGGTGTGATTGTTTTTCAGGGAAATAAATTTGAGTCATACGAAAAGGCAAAATTAGAATTTGAAAATTTTGATCGTGAAGTCAGTGATAAAGTTTTATCATTTGACCAATTTCCATTCATTATTATTTCTGATGATTCAAATTTTACAGCTTCTAATTTAATAAATTGGTTTTGGGTTACCTTTACAAGGGCTAATCCCAGTCATGATATTTATGGGATTAACGCCAAAACAGAGTTTAAACATTTTGCTTGCGATGCGATGATCATTGATGCGCGCATAAAACCGCATCATGCCCCTGTATTAGAAAAAAATCCTGAAATTGAAAAACGAGTTGATCAATTATTTGAAGAGGGAGGAAGTTTGTTTGCTTTAAGGCAATGGCGTTAACAATAATACGTAGTAGTAATGTTCAAGCATTAATTTCTAGGTTGAATAAATTTAATTTTATGACTTGTTGTTGATAAAACTAACATGGCCTAAAAATGATAACTACTATGAAAAATCAGTTGGTTTTTTGAGCACGCACCTATTTATAAAGCTCAACTTTTGTTTCTATATCCGAACTGATTGTAAACCTCTTTTCGATGGTGTAGATTGAGCTTTTTAAGCTTTTAGCTCTCCATTCAATTCTATACTTTCCTGGTTGTAAATAATAAATTTGTGAGGTGCTGGTATTTAAATTACAAACCCATTCCAAACGCTTGTCATCCTTAACAATACAGCCATCCCCATGATCTAATGCCTTAACAGTTAACATCCCTGCATTAGGAATATCAATGGTTTTTGTTTGAGATTGTGTAACAGAAATATTGTTGATGTAGATTCTAGGCAAGGTTAATATTTCCGCGTCATAACTTCCAACAATATATTTTTCTGCGGTACTCATTTGCTGCACGTTTAGCGTCTGCTTATCCCCATTTGATTTTTTAACAAGGATTTTAATTTTTTGATTAAAGTTATAGACGCCATCTGGTCTTTTTATTTCTAAAAATCCTTGGGGGCAGTCGATTACAATGGTGGTGTGTTTACCGTGAATTAGTTTAACTTTATTACTGTATGTTGGAGGAATGGTATGCGCCACAATATTGTAGGTAGGATAATCGTCTAAATACAATGTATCAGGTTTGTTAAGTTTATTAAGTGTGTGAATAAAATTATACGCATAATTACCCGTTTCGTTGTGATAGAAAGTGATGTTAACATTTGTTTCTGTCGGATTTTTTTTAATATCTAATAAATTTATTTGACAGGAAGCCTTGCTTGGCTTTTGCCTTGAAATGGTCGTTGTTATCTTTGAAAACATGTATGAATCATCAAAATCAAAAAATTCTCCCAAGCACTCAAAGGTTTTTATTTGTTCAACCGTTAAATCAATTCCAATAATAAAAGGTTTAAGGATGATGCCTTTTTCAATGAGTTTTGCTCTTGCTTTACAAGGATCGCCGCCACATTCTTCAATTCCATCTGTAATTAAAATAATAGTGTTGATGGCTTTACTATCTGGAAAATCATTTGCAGATTGCGTAATTGAATGTTCAATGGGTGTAATTCCTGTTGGGCTTGCCTCTGCTACTTTATCTTTGATGAGTTGGATGTTATTGGTGCCGAATGGAACAACTAGTTTACTATCATTACAATCGCCCGGAGGATATTTAATGGTATGGCCATACATTCGCAATGCAAATTGCATATTTGGCTGCTGATTTAAACTATCTAAAAATTTATAAAATAATTTTTTAGCGCCATCTATTCTCAAGGTTTGATTATGTTTAGATTTCATGCTTTTACTGGCATCAAACACAAAAAGAACCCTGGTTATGGTCACGTTGACAGGTTTTTGCTGAGCAAAGATGGTCGCAGAAAAAAATATTGATATAAAAAAATACTTCATTAAACTTATCACTCTAAATTTAAAGCGTGATCATGATATAATGAAAATTTATATTTAGACTTATCAAGAATGTGATGCTAATACTTATTTAATTAAATTTAAAAAGCCTCTCAGTTGAACCAATTTTCCTCGTGCGTTTTTAAAATTGATGCGATACGCATAAATATCATTTGGCGCATCTTCTCCATCCCAACCTTCTTTATCACTGATTGTTTCAAAAACTTTTGTGCCCCAACGGTTATAAATTGTAACTCTATAATCTGTTTTTTCGACATATTGGGTAACGGGCATCCAAATTTTATTTATTCCATTGGGCGCAAAAGCAGTTGGGATAAAAATTTTCGCATCCAATAATACATCTGCTGGATTAGAAGTTGCTTTATCCATGAATCCGAGAGGGTTAGTATTGTCTTCTACAGCTTCTACATAATAGATAAATTTACCTTCAGCACTTGCATAATCTTGAACATCGTCGGTGTAAGTTTTAACGCTTGACGAGACATTTGCAATGGGGGCAGCGCCAAAAATTCCATTTACACTTCTGTAAATATTATATGAAATCACATTTCCCTTCCAACTAGAGTAATCATCCCAACTTAAAATGTTATTAAAAATGGTTTCCTCATCATTGCTTACCTTTAAAAGTATTGATTTTGATGTATTGCTAATCTCTCCAGGATTTCCACAATCATCTGAAATTTGAATTTTATAATAATAATGTTGTTCTGTGGCATTCACTTCGGCATCAACGTAAGTTTGGGTGGTGGCTGTTGAATAGGCTTGGAATCCTATTTGCTGGAAAGAAAAACCATCATTAGATCTAAAAACAGTAACCCCTTTAAAAACAGCATTAATACTATTATCTATCGAATAAGTTATTTCAATTTGTTTTGAAAGATTTACACTAACAGATCTAATATACACATTGAATAAGTTAGTAGAAACATTGGCAGTTATAGGGACTTGATTCGATTTTGCGGAAATTGTTTTTCCAACATTTCTTACCCTTATAAAATAATTGTATGTAGAACTTGGATTTAAATTACCGTGTGTGTATGAAGTGGTGGTTCCACTTGCAATTGCAGTTTCTGTTCCCCCATTGACAGAACAATAAACATCATAAAGTAAAACATTATTTAATAAGTTGGTATATGCATTCCAATTTAATGTGGCAGAACGAGAACAAAAATTATAAGTTGCTTTTAAAAACAAGGTGCTTTGTTCAGTGTTATTGATAATCCCCTGCAAACCTTCATTACCACAACTATCAAAAGCGGCAATGCAATATTTTTCTGAAATTGTTCCAGCAATGGAGGTAGTATTGGTAAATGACGTGTTCATTTTTCCAATAACAGTTCCCACTTTTGTCCAAACCGAGTTAAATTTATAAATGTTATATCCTTTGGTATCATTTGCTATGGCGGACTTCCAACCTAATTGGGCTTGCCCCAAATTATTAACACTAACCGAATCTAAATGAGGAATGTCAGCTGGAGCAGTTTTATCTGTAAACGTGCCCCCATCAATATTTGATTCAGATATGCAGCCAACTGCGTCGGAAGTTTTTACTTTATAATGATAAAAAATATTACAAACGGAAATGATATCATTAAAATTTAAACTAGTCCCAGTATAAATACTTGTCCAAATAGTGGGCAAATCTTCTCTTTCAAGTATATAGTTATTTGAAGCTGATGGTAATAAAGGAGTACGAGTTGCATTCCAATTCATAACCGCTTGCCCTACCGAATTTGATAAATTTAAAAACAAAGTTCGTAATGTATCGGATGGAGAAGAAGAAACAGTTCCACTATAAATGGTTTTTAAATAATAGTATTGAGATTGCACAGAACCACTATTAGTAGAATGCAAATAAGTCGTTTGCGTGTAAGTAGTAACATTGGCAACAAAACTGAAAGGTCCCCCAGCCATTGAGGCAGTATAAATTTCATACTTTGTAAATTGAGTTAACGGATCAGGCGGTATTTGCCATGTAAGCGAAATGTTTCCTAAGTTATTAACCGAAAGACATCTTAAAGAAGGAGCAGCAACTTGCCCAAGTCCAATTTTTACAAAAAAGGAGCTTAAAAAAACCAGCAAGTATAATTTTTGTTTTTTCAATGAAAAAATTATTTAATTAATTAAATTTTAATTACCACAGAAACGAAATTAAAAATGTTTTGTTTGCGCAAATAATTAAAAACAATACATACTTTTTACACAAGTAAACATACAAAATATTAGTTTAAAAAACGAAATAATGTTATTTATCTATTTTAATGAAGTCATTTTTTTATTATAAAAATGATTTTTTGACGTATCTATGTATTTTAAAATTAAAATAATATGCAACAAGCTTATATCATCAATGGACTAAGAACAGCCATTGGAAATTTTGGAGGTACGCTAGCAACTGTGAGAACAGACGATTTAGCAACTTTTGTTTTAAGACAGTTAATAAAAAAAAACCCAAGTGTAGACTGGGAAAAAGTTGGTGACGTCATTATGGGATGTGCCAATCAAGCAGGAGAAGATAACAGAAATGTAGCTCGAATGGCAAGTTTAATGGCAGGCTTACCCATTACAGTTCCAGGGCAAACCATAAATCGCTTATGCGCTTCTGGATTAGCTGCCACCATTGATGCCGCCAGATACATTCAGACAGCAGACGCTGATTTAATGATTGCTGCGGGGGTAGAGAACATGACTCGTGGACCTTTGGTAATGAGCAAAGCGAGTTCCGCTTTTGGGAGAGATCAACAGTTGTTTGACTCTAGCTTTGGATGGCGTTTTATTAATCCAAAATTAAAAGAAAAATTTGGAGTTGATGCAATGGGTGAAACCGCTGAAAACGTTGCAGAATTATATAAAATTAATAGAAATGATCAGGACGCTTTTGCTTTTTGGAGTCAACAAAAATCTGCCAAAGCCATTAGTTCAGGGCGATTTGATAAAGAGATTGCTCCATTAGAAATTCCTCAAAAAAAAGGCAATTCGTTAATTTTCAAAACGGATGAATTTGCAAAACCTCATACAACAATTGAAGGATTAAAAAATTTAAAAGCTTCGTTTAGAAAAGATGGAACCGTAACCGCTGGAAACTCCTCAGGTTTAAATGATGGTTCTGCCGCAATATTATTAGCAAGTGAAGCTGGCATTAAATCAAATCAATTAAAGCCGCTAGCAAGGATAGTGAGTAGCGCTGTTGTTGGCGTAGAACCAAGAATTATGGGCTTAGGCCCCGTTGAAGCCGCAAAACAAGCTTTGAAAAAAGCTGGCTTAACTTGGAATGACATTGATTTGATAGAATTAAATGAAGCCTTTGCCGCTCAGGCTTTAGGCTGTACCCGTTTATGGAAATTAGAAGATAATGACCCTCGAATTAATCCTAACGGTGGCGCAATTGCTTTGGGCCATCCTTTGGGAATGAGTGGCACTCGCATCATACTTTCAGCATCTATTGAATTAAATTTACAAAACAAAAAGTACGCGTTAGTAACGATGTGTATTGGTGTTGGCCAAGGATATGCTGCTATTATTGAGAAGTGTTGATTTTCGATTTTATCAACGGAAATTATACTTGCTTCTTAAATAAAACTGCTAGTTAATTCAATATTCAATCATTCATTCTGAATCAAAAATTATTTCAAGATGCCTTCATGATAATCAGGGTTCGATTAATCATTTGGACTTATTAACTTACCAGTATGGACTTGTAAGACGAGCTATATTAGAAAAGCCTGATAATGAGCGAAAACTCTTTTAGGATTAATCGTTTAAAATGCAAATTCTTTTATATTAATAGGTTCTGTTTTAATCATCCTATCAATTAGTTTGTGGAATGCTGTATTCAGGTGGTTTCGTCGGTTCATTCTATAACAATATTCATTTAAGTATCCTTGTATATGCGCTTCGGAGCAATGATGGTGTATACCTCTTAACCATGATTTAAAATTCATGATAACTGTATGAAGCTTTTCGTAATTCTTACCTTTATCTGATTTAACTTGGATAATATCCCATTCTTTTGAGAGTGTTTTGTAGGCCGACCAACAATCGACTTTTATACTTGCTTGTTCTTTATCTACATATTTATCTAACACTTGCCCTATTTCAGATGCACTAATAATCTTCGATTTTATGAGCATACACTCTTCCTATTTTATCATCAGATTTTCTTTCCACAATCAAAGCCACTAATTTCTTATCTCCTTTACTTCGGCCTTGTTCGCCAGCATCTAATCCACCAACGGCAAATTCATCAACCTCAATATCGCCTATTAATTTATACAACCCACTTGATGACATAGCTTGTTGAACCTTTCTTTTAAAAGACCAACAAGTCATTTGACGTAAG